>JBQTHQ010000023.1:0-59881 GCA_052389695.1 Bacteroidota bacterium
ATACGGTCATTGTGAGTGATTCTGCCAACTGCAGGGATACTGCCTATTTTACCATAACAGAACCTTTACCGATCACCTTTACATTATCTGTTTCTTCGGCAAATGTTTGCGCAGGAGATTCATTGACGCTATTGACCTCAACTCCAAACGGGGGTACTCCTCCATATGTATTTAATTGGCTGCCAAATGGCCCGGTAGTAAGCCCAACGGTTCCAACAACCTATAGTGTAACAGTAACCGATGCAGGGGGATGTATCTCTCAAACGGGTACTATTCTTGTAACGCCATTGGCATCGCCAATAGCTGATTTTGATACAACATCTTCGGGTAGTTTTCATCAGACATACAATTTTACTGATGTGAGTTCGGGAGCAAATACCTGGTATTGGATATTGGGTGATGGGAACACTTCAACATCTCAAAATCCGAATCATACCTATCAGGCGGGGACATATACTGTAACGCTTGTGGTTACAAACTCTTCAGGCTGTACCGATACAATTACAAAAGTGATCACTATAAAAGAGAATGTGCGCATCCCAAATGTTTTTACACCTAATGGTGATGGCATTAATGATGAATTCTGGATCCCCAATACCGGTTTTGAAAGTTTTGAAATTGTAGTCTATAATCGCTGGGGATTAAAGCTCTGGGAAACAAATTCAGGTGATATCCGTTGGGATGGCCGTACTGCTGCAGGAGAAACTGTGCCTGATGGTACTTATTATTACTTGCTAAAGGCTGTTCTCAAAACTTCCAGCCCTGAAGGTAAAAAATATGAATCAAAAGGTTTTATTGATCTGCATAAATAAACCTAAAAGATCTTTAGGGCTTTAAGATTATATTATCGATCAGTCGAACTGTACCCAACGTTACCGCAATGCAGGCAACTATACTTTTAGCCTGAGAAAAATCGTTAATGCTTTGTAATGTTTCGGAATTTACAATTTCGAAATATTCCAGGCGCATGCCTGGTTCCAAATTTATTTCTGCTGCAACATACGCTTTTAATTCAGGTATACTTTTGTTATTCGCCAGTTCTTTTATTTTAAATAAAGTTTTTGAAATAAGTGGCGCTTTCTTTCGCTCTTCTGCATTAAGCCTGATATTACGGGAACTCATCGCCAGGCCATCTGCTTCACGCATAATAGGACAAGTAATGATCTCTACAGGAATTCCCAATTGTGTTACCATGCTTCGAATTATAGCCACTTGCTGAAAATCTTTTTGCCCGAAAAAAGCCTTGTGTGGTTCCACAATTCTAAACAGTTTGCTTACAACTTGTGCAACTCCATTGAAATGCCCCGGCCGATGCATTCCTTCCATCACTTTATCCAGCAAACCAAAATCAATTGACTTGCCTTCGGTCCAACTCCGGTCCTCAATTTGTTGCTTTTTCAGCTCCAATTCCTTTGCAGTATACATTTCCCTTATTTCGGGGGCAAACAGCACATCACAACCCGCTTTTTTAAGCAGTTGAATATCGCTATCCAGGTTTTTGGGATAACTCTTTAAGTCATTTATATCATTAAATTGTGTAGGATTTACAAAAATACTGGCGATAATAACATCTGATTGGGTTTTGGCGGCATTGATCAATGAAATATGTCCTTTATGCAAGGCACCCATTGTGGGTACAAAACCGATAATTTTTTGCTGGTTTCGTATACTATCTAAGTGTTTTTTGAGTTCCGGTATGGAATTAAAAATGATCATTGATCAAAAAAACAGGAATTTAGTGATAAAATCAATATAGAACCGTGGTATTTCGTTAAAAGAGGACGAATCTAAGCTTAAACTTTGAAATCTCGATTTTTTTTTATTACTTTTGTATCCACTTTTTAATATCTAATCACCCTAAATCCCATCCTATGAAGAAGAAAGCAAGAGTTTTGTTTGTATCGCAAGAGATTAGCCCTTATTTAGATGAAAGCCCGATGAGTATAATAGGTCGCCGCTTACCACAAGGAATACAAGAAAGAGGAAAAGAAATTAGAACATTTATGCCAAAATTCGGTTGTATCAACGAAAGACGCAACCAGTTACATGAAGTGATCCGATTATCAGGTATGAATCTGATAATTGACAACAATGACCACCCTTTGATCATTAAAGTAGCCTCGATCCAAGCAGCACGCATGCAAGTGTATTTTATTGATAATCAGGAGTATTTTGAACGTAAACATGTATTAACCGATAAAAAAGCTGTTCATTTTGCTGATAATGATGAACGCGCTATTTTCTTTTGTCGCGGTGTGATCGAAACAGTTAAAAAATTAGGCTGGTCGCCTGATGTGGTCCACCTTCATGGCTGGATGACAAGTTTAACTGCTCTTTATTTGAAAAAATCATTTAAAGACAACCCTTTATTTGCCGATACAAAAATTGTATACTCTGTATATGATGATGAATTCCCAAATACATTACACAAAGATTTCGCGAAAAAAGTAATCCATGAAGGTGTTGAAAAAAGCGATGTTGAATTATACAAGAATCCTACTTTCGTGAATGTGAGTAAAGCAGCTGTTGATTTTGCAGACGGGGTTATCAAAGGAAGCCCAAAAATAAATTCAGAAGTGGAGAAATACATTAAAAAATCAGGGAAACCGGTATTGGAATTTATTGCAGGTGATGAGTACATTGATGCGTATTCCGAATTTTATGATGCTGTAATTGAAGAAGCAGTAGAATTGGTTGATTAATCCATCTCACGCTAATGCGAACGAGAGGGTTTTGATTAAGAATTATATGACACTAAATAAAAGCACACCAAAAATTTTGTCCCAAGTAGGGACAAAATTTTTTTTATCCCTATTACTAGGCTTTTCATTATGTATTATTTCTTGTGATGAATCCAGTGTTGTTGGATTGGATGTCCAGCCTTCAAACGACCTGTTAAATGTTGACTATAAGGATACCACTACCCTGATCACTAAAACAATACGTGAAGATTCATTGCGTACAGATGAAACAGTTATCACAAATCAAATAGTACTCCTTGGTAAATACAGTGACCCCGTTTTCGGAGAAGCAACCGCATCTTTATACACTCAAGTAGCCTTAACCACCAATATTACTCCAACATCATTTGGAACTAATCCCTTTTGTGATTCCATAATATTATCACTGGCATATGACCCGGATTATTATGGCAAAAAAGAACGCAAACAACAAACCCTGGAAGTATCTAAATTAACCGAAGCCATTCCAAGCGGAACAAAGAACTCTAATAAAACATTAACCACTGGAATTACAAAGCTGGCAACATTTAATTTTATTCCAAAGCCTGCTGATAGTGTAGTGGCAGATGGCACAAAATTAAAGCCGCAATTAAGAGTCCCGTTAAATGTAACTTTTGGAGATGAACTTTTAACTGAAGGAGTCAATGGAACCGGCCTTTCCAATAACGCAGCCTTTGTTAATTATCTGAAAGGCTTTTACATCACTACAGAAAACTCGGCACTGGCTCCCAAGGAAGGAAATATTATGAAATTCCGTTTGGCTGAATCTAAAATGACGCTTTATTATCGTTTCACAGGGAAGACAAAAATTACAAACGTAGACTCTACCATTTATACAAAATATGATTTTGGTTTTGGAAGCTTATTCCGCTTTACCCATTTTTCACATAATTATACCAGTGCAAATGCTAATCTTACCGCACAATTGAGTGCGACACCACCTACGCAAAATGATGTTACTTTTATTCAAGCGATGGCAGGAGTAAAAACAAAAGTTGAAATGCCTTATTTAATGAACTGGAATGATTCAGGAGCTGTTTCCATTAATAAAGCCGAACTGGTGATAAAAATTGATACGGATCCAACATACGATTTGGATACATTTGCCGCACCTGCTGCCTTGTTTTTATTTAGTATTGATGATGTAGGAGCAAACATGATATTGCCTGATTATTTGGAGGGTTCTAATTATTTCGGAGGAACTTACAATGCCTCTGCCAAGGAATATCGTTTTAATGTAGGACGATATATTCAACAGGTATTGAACGGAAAATATAAAAATAATGGCTTATATTTATTAGCATCAGGCGGCTCTATCAATGCGAACAGGGTAGTTATAGGTGGCGGAAAAAACACCAGTGCTTATAAAATGAAACTAAATATAACATATACCAAACTACATTAATCATGTGTGGAATAGTTGGATACATCGGAAATAAACAAGCATACCCTATTCTTATGAAAGGGCTTCAACGCCTTGAATACAGAGGATACGACAGTGCCGGCATTGCCTTGTTGAATGGCGATCTGAATGTGTATAAATGCAAAGGCAAAGTGGCCGACCTGCATAATTTCGCTCTGGATAAAAAGAAAGACGGAACCATTGGCATTGGCCATACACGTTGGGCAACACACGGTGTACCCAATGATGTAAATGCACATCCGCATTATTCAGGATCAAAAAATTTAGTGATGATCCACAATGGCATCATTGAAAACTATGCTTCTTTGAAAGAAGAATTAAAAAAACGCGGCCATGTATTTTTAAGCGATACCGATACAGAAGTATTGATCCATTTAATTGAAGACATACAGGAAAAAGAAAAAGCACGTTTGGGCGAAGCGGTGCGTATAGCATTGAATCAGGTGGTTGGAGCTTATGCCATTGTTATTCTTTCAAAAGATAATCCGAATGAATTGATCGCTGCAAAAAAAGGCAGCCCCATGGTAATAGGTATCGGTGATGATGAATTTTTTATTGCATCGGATGCTACACCCATTGTTGAATATACAAAGAATGTAGTATACCTGGAAGATGAAGAGATCGCTTTTATTGAACGCGGTAAAGAATTAAAGATTAAAACCATTAAGAACAAAGCGAAAACGCCTTACATCCAGGAATTGGAAATGCATTTGGAAGAATTGGAAAAAGGCGGTTATGATCATTTCATGTTGAAAGAGATCTATGAGCAGCCGCGTTCCATTAAAGATAGCATGCGCGGACGTTTAAGTTCCGAAAAAGGAATTGTGAACCTTGGAGGGATAGCTGAGTACGAACAAAAATTTGTGAATGCAAAACGCATCATCTTTATTGCATGCGGTACTTCCTGGCATGCCGGACTGGTTGCTGAATATTTATTTGAAGACCTTGCACGCATTCCCGTTGAAGTGGAATATGCATCCGAATTCCGTTACCGAAATCCTATTGTGTATGAAGATGATGTAGTGATTGCAATCTCACAATCAGGAGAAACGGCTGATACATTGGCTGCAATTGAATTAGCAAAATCAAAAGGTGCAACCATTATTGGTATTTGCAATGTAGTAGGTTCATCCATTGCACGTGCTACACATGCAGGGTCGTATACACATGCCGGACCGGAAATTGGTGTAGCATCCACTAAAGCATTTACCGCACAAGTAACAGTACTTACATTAATGGCATTGCGTATTGCTTATTTGAAAGGAACTATTTCATCATCACGTTTCCAGCAATTGGTGAGTGAGTTAGAAGCTATTCCTGCTAAGATAGAACGCGTTTTACAAACCAATGATAAAATAAAATTCATTGCTGAGATCTATAAAAATGTGAGCAACGCATTATACCTTGGCCGTGGATATAGCTTTCCGGTTGCATTGGAAGGTGCACTGAAACTAAAAGAAATTTCCTACATACATGCCGAAGGATATCCTGCAGCAGAAATGAAACATGGCCCTATTGCTTTAATTGATGAAGAAATGCCTGTGTTTGTTATTGCAACCAAAGGAACTTCTTATGAAAAAGTGGTAAGCAACATACAGGAAGTAAAAGCACGTAAAGGAAAAATTATTGCCATTGCTACCGAAGGTGATACACAAGTAAAAGAAATGGCTGACTATACCATTGAAATTCCCGAAACAGATGAGATTTTAGTTCCACTAGTTTCTGTAGTACCCCTTCAATTATTATCCTACCACATTGCCGTAATGCGAGGATGTAATGTTGACCAGCCAAGGAATTTGGCGAAGTCGGTGACGGTAGAGTAGATAAGACACAAGACGCAAGATTCAAGACATAAGAACGTTCTTTCAAATGGAAGGACGTTTTTTTATTTCGATATGTGATAACACACCTAATATCATTGTTTAACTATTGTCTAACTATTGCTTAGGCATTTATCACCTCCATAACGCAATATAATTTACCCTACCATTCCTCTCACAAACACTTCAACATATTCTTTCATTTTACGAATAATACGTTCCCCAATTTCACGTGCTTTTAAAATGCTTGGTCGATCGCCTAAAATAGTATCAAACTCTTTGGCAGCAAATTTTGTTTTATTAAAAAATTCTAATTGTTTTTTAAGATTAGAAACCAGCATTTCACCATCATAAATACCGGCAATTTCATAACCCAAGCCGATTAATTGCTTGATTAAATTTTTTTCTAATATGGCTTCTGACTGATGGCTCATTTCCTTAAAAACAAAACTGATCAAATATAGCGTAATATAGATGTACCTATTAAAAACAGCCTTTTGCCTGTAAAATAAGGACTTTTTATAGAATTTAAGTGTCCAGAAGTTACTTTTAATAGTAAATTGCATTAAAATCAACTTTAAAGTTGATTTTTTAATGTAATTACCCTAGATTTGCAGTTCAAAATATATGGCAGATTTATACGAAGTTGAAGCCTTTCTTAAAGAATTTAAATTCAAAATGAAAATTTTTGATATTCTTTTTAGAGATGAAAGAAAGAAAAATACGCAGGCTTTATTAAGTCTGGAAATTACTCCAATAGCTAGGAAAGAAATTATACAAAATATAACTGCAACTGATTATTGTGAAGGACCATTAAACGACACATTGTATGGAATCGCAAGCATGTGGGTATTTGGTAAACATGTTAAAAAGACAGAACTCTATATAAAACTATCCATGGGAGTTTCCAACAGCCAGGTATTATGCATTTCTTTTCATGATACGCAACATGATATGACTTATCCTCTTAAAAAATAAAAAATATGAACAGTCCAATTACAGGTAAACCAATGAAACTGGTTAAAGAACCGGGTTCAACATTAACATTTCGCAAGGAGGAATTTGAAATTACATACCATTATTATTTATGTGAAAAATCTGGTGAGCAGTTCACCAACGATGAATTAGATGCGATCAATCAAATTCAGGTGCATAATTTATATCGCGAAAAATATGGCGTGCCCTTTACCGAAGAAATAAAAAATATACGCAGCAAGTACAATGTTTCTGCCAGTAAACTATCTGAAATATTGGGCATGGGAACCAATACCTATCGCTTGTACGAAGATGGAGAAATACCTTCTGTTACAAATGGTAGATTGATATTGGCGATTAAACATCCAAAAGATTTTATGAAGCAAGTACAAGCAAGTGCCCATTTGCTTTCAGAAAGAGAAATAAGAAAATTTACTGATACTGCAAATGCTTTGCTGGAAGAAAACAAAAGAAATCATTGGAATATTTTATTTACCAAACACATTTTTAACCAGGAACGACCGAATGAATATACAGGATTCAGCTGCCCTGATTTATCAAAAATTGCACAGGTAATTAATTATTTTTCACATGAGAAAGAAGTTTTTAAAACCAAGTTAAACAAGCTCTTATTTTATGCGGATTTTGGGCATTACCAACAATGCGGATTTTCCATAACCGGAATAAGTTATAGAGCAATAAAGTTTGGCCCGGTTCCTTCTGAATACGATAAAATGTATATGAAACTGTGTGATGATAAATTAATTGCATTAAAACAAGTGGAAGTTGCTAATGGAGATTATGGCGATGCCATAAGCGGAACACAAAAATTTAACAGTAGCTTATTTTCCGATTTAGAAAAAAATATTTTAGAACAGGTTGGAAAGAAATTTTTAAACTTAAATACAAAAAAAGTAGTTGATAAAAGCCACCAAGAACAAGCTTGGATTAGCAACGAAGGAAACAAAAACCTAATTAGCTACCAGCAATTTGCGTTTGATTTAAAGAACTTGTAAAGCAATCTAAATAATTCTCTAATAAGTATAGAAAGCAAAAGACTCGCCTTGGGACGCTGTTCTAATGGGTAGCGTAGCGAGTACTGTTGAAGCAAACGTAACACAGATTTTGATATTTGCAATATTATTTAACATATTTTTCGATTATCACACAAACATCTGCTGCAAAATCCCCTTTTTAAAGGCTTTTTAAAAAGTAACCCAATTTATCAAGGGATGCGTTTTTTACTTCGTGCAGGTATGTTTTTTGTCTTTATGCTTTTCTAAGTCTTCATATTTTAATTTATCCGGTTTCAGAATCTCATTAGCGTAGGTATACATTTTCTCACTCAGGTATTTATAAAAAATAAATCCCAATATATAGTCCCTGAAATCATCTGCGCTCATTTTACCACGAAGCGTATCGGCAATATTCCAGAGTATTGTTTCTAATTTTTCTTTTTGTGCGGCTGACATAATGGATATTAATAAAGCATTTTGGTTGATCGATAAATATACACAAATCCTATTTTGCTCCATTTAAAATTAATTTTTTAACTTTGATACTCTATGTACACCGAACAACTTTACACTTCCTGTCTGGCAGAAGCTGCATACTATATTGAATCAAATGGTGAAGCTGCTATCATTGATCCGCTGCGTGAAACAGAGCCGTATATTACGATGGCCACAAGAAGGGATGCAACCATTAAATATGTATTTGAAACACATTTTCATGCTGATTTTGTTTCGGGACATATTGACCTGGCAAAAAAAACAGGGGCTACCATAGTTTATGGTCCCACTGCTGAAACAGGCTTTGACAGCCTCATTGCAAAAGACAAACAGGAGTTTAAAATAGGAAATATAACATTAAGAGTCTTGCACACTCCCGGTCATACCATGGAATCCGTTTGCTATTTATTGATAGATGAAAAAGGGAAAGAGCATGCCGTATTTACCGGTGATACTTTATTTGTGGGTGATGTGGGCCGTCCCGATCTTGCTATAAAAAGTGATCTTACACGTGATGATCTTGCAGGGATGTTGTATGAATCATTGAACACAAAAATAAAAACATTGCCGGATGATGTCATTGTATATCCTGCACATGGCGCCGGTTCTGCCTGCGGAAAAAATATCGGGAAAGAAACTTTCTCTACCATTGGTATTCAGAAAAAAATTAATTACGCTTTACAACCAATGACCAAAGAGGAATTTGTAACTGCTGTAACCGCCGGATTGGGAGATCCTCCTACTTATTTTTTCATGGATGCCATGCTGAATAAAGGCGGGTATACAAATATTGATGAAGTATTAACTAAGAATACCAAACCATTAAGTGTTGATGAGTTTGAAACAGCAACAAGATCAACTGAAGCATTGATACTGGATACACGCACACCCGATGAATTTGAAACAGGAACTATTCCGAATGCAATAAACATTGGCCTTAATGGACAATATGCTCCCTGGGTAGGTGCTTTGCTTGATCCTAAAAAAACATTGCTGCTGATCACCAATGAAGGAAAAGAAACGGAAGCTGTATTGCGCTTGGCCCGCGTTGGTTATGAAAATGTGAAAGGTTTTTTAAAAAGTGGTATCAATGCATGGAAAGCTGCGGGAAAATCCGTAGCCACTATTAACAGTGTAAATGCCGGTGAGTTTGCAAAAATGTTTTCAGAAAAAAATATTATTGATGTTCGTAATCCGGGAGAATGGGGCAATGGCGTAATTGCAAATGCGAGACTAATTGCACTAGGCGATTTAGAAAAAGAATTAAAAACATTGGATAAAAATCAATCCTATTTTATTCATTGTGCAGGTGGCTATCGTTCCATGATGGCGACATCGATCTTACAAAAAAACGGATTTAAAAATGTTACGAATATTCGTGGCGGGATCACTAAAATAAAAGAAGCAGGCATTCCTTTGGTACAACCTATAATAGCTTAATCATTCTTCTTCTGTCGTTGCTGTAGTTTTCTTTTTTCTTTCCAGCTTCGCTTTATCATCTTCCACCGTTTCGTAGTGGATCAGGTTGTGGTCAATTTTTCCAATAATTTTAAATTCAGTTCTTCTGTTCAACTGCCTTCCATCCGGATTATCGCTTTTGTCTGCATTTTCATTTGGAGCAATGGGTAATGTTTCGCCATATCCTCTTGGAATTAGCCTGTCTTTATTGATCCCTTTATTGCTTAAATAATTGACAACACTCTCCGCTCTTTTCTGAGACAGTTTCATGTTTGAAGCATCCGTTCCTTTATTATCGGTGTGTGATGATAGTTCTACAATGATATCGGGATTTTTATTTAACAGTACCAACAGGGAAGTGTCCAATATTGTTTTAGATTCGGCAGTTAAGAGTGCGCTATTGAATTCATAATTTAATTTAGGGATAACAATGGGCTGTTCCGGTATTTTTTCTATTTCGATATGATGTCTTAAGGTGTCTGATCTTTTAATATTTTTAGTTGAAACGTCTACCGTACTATTAAAATATCCATTCTTCCTGGCTTCGATCTGGTAAGTAAAACCTGGTCTCAATTGAACGCGGTAATCACAGCTGGGAACAGTTAGTTCTTCTGAAAGATATTTTTCCTCACCATTCACAATGTATACATTCAGCTTAACGCTGTCTACACAATCTTTTGTTTTCTTGTCGTTAACTTTTCCCAAATAAATTAATTCAATAAAATCGGTATATGCAAATTCATAAATATCGTCACAGCAGGTAGCATTATACAACGATTGCCCTCCTATCCTGTTTGAAACGAAGTACCCTCCTTTAGAATCCGGCCGTACCGCGAAATCAAGATCATCTGCAAAAGAATTAATCGGGCTCGCCAGATTTACAGAAGGCTCCCATTTGTTGAGCTCACCTGTTGCTTTATAAATATCCAGTCCGCCTATGTTGGCTCTGCCGTCTGAACTATAATATAATGTTTTTGTTTTTGCATCATAAAACGGAGTGGTTTCCGTTCCTACAGTATTAATTTTGCTTCCTGCATTTCTGGGACTTTTAAAAACTTTTCTCCGCCCATCGTATTCAGCATACCAGATATCCAATCCTCCTCTTGTACCCGGCCTGTCAGAAACAAAATAAAGTACTTCCTGATTTTTTTTCGATTCTCTTCCCATTGTAGGATGGGTGGCAGTATAACCCTTCATGTTGATCTGACCATCCATCAATTGAGGCTCGGACCAGTGTTTTCCTTTTTTCTCGGAACAGTAAATTTTACAAATGGTTCTGTACTGCCAATTCGGTTCACATTTTGTAAAATAGAATTTACTGCGATCCAATGAAAATGTTCCGTTTGCAACATCTATATCTTTAGAATTAAAAGGCCCTTCCCATTCACCTTTAAATTTCCAATCCTCTCCTTTTTTTTCACCCACATAAAATTTACGAACAGGCAATTGCATAGTGTCTACAACTTTCGCATCATAAAATTTTGCTTCTTTTTCTCTTAATGAACCAAAAATTAATTCTTTGTCTGATAGAGGAATAGGAGAAAAATCAATATGCGGATTATTGATCTCGGAACTCATGGATGACACCATTGCTTTCGGGAGTGAGTCTTTCAATGAAATAGCAAGATCACATCCTTCTGATTCGGTTTTATATAATTTCTTTAATCGTTCTTCTTTTACATCTTTCGATATCTTTTTAAACTTCGCCAGGTTCTCTTTTGCTTCCTTGTGCTTTCCATTTGCTTTTTGCATGGTTGCAAAATAAAACAATGCATCAGGATATTTCTCTAATCCTGTTTTACAAACCTGCTCATAAAATTTTTCGGCTTCCGTATAATTGCGTGTATAACGGTATAATTCGGCAATATGAAATTGATTTTTGATGTTGGCGGGAGCAAGTGTTATGAGTTGCTTGTAATATTCCAGTGCCAGATAAATCTCTCCTGTTCTTTCGGCTTCTTTTGCTAAATTCTTTAATTGCCCTTCTTTCTTTTCATCGATCTCCAGGCTGCTTTGTGCCGGAGAAATAATCGAGGTAACTAAGAATAAAAAAACAAGTAAATACCTTAACATAGAGAATGGTTATTTTTAATACCTGTCACAAGGTAAGGTTGTAAATTTGGGTTTTAAGCTTGGTGCGGTATAGATAAGGGAAACTTCAAATGTGCCTCTTCTTTTTACATCTTCACTTAAGGAAGAAAGATTAAAATCATAACTGAATCCTACATCAAATTTTTTGAACTTGCATCCAACTACTGGGATGACCGCATCGAAAATACGTTTTACTCCATGCCTGTAATAGATGCCAGCAAAAATAGAAGTGATGGATCTGTTAGGAAGGAAATATCTTACATTGGTTCCTAATACCATGTCCTGGGCATTTGTGGTCCACATCCAAAGCCATTTTGGTTGCAAAGCAAATTTTCCCGAAAGGCGATAATCTACTTCCGCATGAAATACTTTTCTTGATCGCAAGCGTTCCGCAAATGTGTCAAAATATGTATCCTTAGGCCTGTTGATATGATCAATAGCGAAACCTACTTTAGGTTCTATCTTTCCAAATTTTTTATTCCATTGAACTCCAAGGTTTAAATCGAAATGATATTGAGATTCACTAATTGTATTTTCCTGGTTGGAAATACTTTGATTGAATGATCCATCACCATAATCCCATTGTACGGGAAAAGTTTGTTTTGATAGATCTGTTTTTCTGAAAACCAATCCGGGCTGGATCCCTACTCTGAATGTATGGCCTTTATAATTATAACCGTATCCTGCCGACAAAAGAATTTTGGTAGTTACCTGGTTAAAGCCTGTGAATTCATCTCTAGCAAACATTATTCCCGCATCAATTTCATGAGAGTAATAATGAAATGCTTTATCTAATGAAATAATATAGGTGCTGATGGGATCCGAAATTTGCCGCCATTGGTTCCTGTAGTTACCGGTAGCCCTGTAATCACCTTCAAAATCGCCCACTTTGGCAGGGTTTAATAAATGGTCGGAAGCAAAAAATTGCGATAGATGAATATCCTGAGCAACAGCCTCTCCCCCGGCCCCTCTCCATAGGAGAGGGGAGAGGAAAATAAAAATCAATATGATGTAATTTGATTTCATTTGTATCACCACATTCCCGGTTTTGCAAGATATGTTCTTGCCATTTTCATATACTGATCATGCGTGAATCCACAATCACATGTAGAGGGATAGTACGACATTATGTTTCCTACCAAAGGGTTATAAAACTGGCCGTTTGCATCTTTTTTCATGGAAATAAATTTGCAATTACTATCCACATAAGTAGAGGCGTCATCGCCTTCTACAAATGGATCAGCAGGAGTATCGCAAATTTTATCGCCCTGTGTGCTACAATTAGAGCCATCTACCAGTTCAATGCCATTTCCTATAAATGTATGAGGCAGCCCAAAATAATGTCCCATTTCATGAGCCAAAGTTTTTTGGCCACTTGTTTTTTTAAGCACTATGCCTTCTTCTATTAAATTAGTGATACAACCAAATCCGGCAAATCCGGCAGCATTGGGGGGATTTTCAATATCATTCACATAATATATATTGATACGATTTTTAACATTGTACAAGGCCTGCATTTCTTTCCAGTTTTCATTCTTTACAATATTATAATAGGAATTATGGATGTACCTGAATTCGCATACTTCAAACGAAACACATATTGGAGCAAATCGAGTGTTTAAGGAAACTACATTCGTTAGTATTTTAGTTTCTGTAATGTCCGGAATAGGCGCATTGTCCATAATGATATGAACCACTATGGAAAATTTTTTATCAATGCATGGTAACCTTTCCTGTGTTTGCGCAAGTGTTAAGCGCGGAAAGCCGGACAACAACAGTAAAAATAGGATGTTCTTCATTTGAGATATTCTTAACGAAAAACAAATGTAGTGCAAAAACCAGTATCACAAAGAGGATTTGATGCATATTTATTTAGCGGTTAGTTTATTTAGTTAACGGTAGCTGTGGTGTACAATAAATAGTTTACTTTTGATTTTTATTTCAAACCGATGCGTATTAAAAAAGTTATTTTTATTGTTGCTGCAATTTGTTTGTCTACTTTAATAAATGCGCAAACTTCTGATATAACCGAGGGCTGTGCCCCTGCAGTAGTTAAATTTACTGCACCTACAGGCCCTACTACCTGGTTTTGGGATTTTAAAGATGGCGCAACTTCTAATTTACAAAACCCCGGTAACACATTCACCACTCCCGGAACATATGTTGTTGAATTTCGCCAAACGCCCACAGGCCCTATTGTAGGAACAATTACAATAAAGATCTATCCCAAACCCGATCCACAATTAACAGCAACTCCTGCCAAAGGCTGCGCACCATTAAATGTCAATCTATCCGGAAATACCGTATTACCGGGGGGTATCACCTTAAATGCATACAACTGGACCTTTGGTGATGGGAACGGAGGAACAGGCACACCTGTTAACCATGTTTATAATAACCCCGGAGTATATAGTGTTTCCATTGAATTAAAAACATCTTCCCCTTCTTGTGATATAACTAAAATTTTTCCCGATCATATTTCCTGCTCCACACCACCGGTTACGGCTTTTACCACAAACCCCAATCCTGCAACATCATGTACCGTTCCGCTTACGGTGAGTTTTACTAATACTACCACTTCGCTTTTGCCTTTAACTCATGTATGGAACATGGGGAATGGTACTACGTACAATACATTGAATCCACCGGCTGCCCAAACATATACTGTTAATGGATCATACACAGTTACTCTTACTGCAACAGATACAAATAACTGTGCCCGCAGTTCTCAAAGAGTTATATCCATAGGAAAACCGGTCTCCAGTTTTTCCATTCCGGATACCGTTTGTATCAATGCAACGGTTATAATAGATAACCTTTCAACTACAGGAACTTCAATATGGAATTTAGGGCCTAACGGATCGTTTATTGCTCCTTTCAATACCAATTCATTTGAACCACTGATAAGATTTTCTGCAGCCGGATTTCAAAGTATTAAATTGACAACCACATCAGGCGGATGTTCTGATGACACCACAATTGTTGTGTTTGTTGAAAACCCCTCCGTTACTTTTACAGCTGTTCCCGCTTATAGCTGCTATGTGCCTGTAACGGTACAATATACCGGTTCTTCGCCCAATACTGTTGCTAATTGGAATTGGAGCTTTGGTTCAACCTTGCAAAATCCGTCATTCACACATGATCTGGCCATTGATGATTCCAATGATGTGGAGATCGGGCCAAACACCGTCCCGGTATCAGTAACGATCACTACTGCAGCCGGCTGTACTGCTTCTTATTCTTTACCCATTACTATTCATTTACCATGGGCAAGATTTATTCCTGATGTTACAAAAGGCTGCGCACCGCTCACCGTAACATTTAATGATTCCAGCCGGTCGAAAGAACCTATTGCCAACTGGTTATGGAATTATGATGATGGAACGCCCAATAACTCTATGGCAAACAAAGGCCCGCATACTCACACATTCACTACTCCCGGTGAATATGATGTGCTGCTGATCATTACAAATAGTTTAGGATGTAAGGATACTTCTTACACCGTAAGGATTGAAGTAGGTGGACCAAAAACACTTGATTTTGGTGTTGACAAAGTGAGTATTTGTCCCGGTGAAACAGTTAAATTTACTAACCTTACAACCGATACCACCGGTATTGATGGCTGGCATTATTCAACCAATAAAGAATTACTTTCTCATTGCTTTACAGATGACAGTCCCTCACATATTTTTAATAATAAAACAGGGCCTCAAACCATTACATTAACAGCCGATTACAATGGTTGTTATTCCACCGTTACAAAAACAAATCTGGTTACTGTAAAAGGACCTATTGCTGATTTCAATTATTTTAAATCCTGCGACACTCCTTATGATGTGCAATTAATAGATTCAAGCGGAGATGCAACAAGCCTCAGCTGGGATTTTGGTGACGGGAACACTTCTTCGGCAACCGGTACTTTCACGCATACTTATCTCGCTTCAGGAGATTATAATATTGTTTTAACCGCTGTCAACAGCTCATCCGGCTGTGCTCCTTCTAAAGATACTGCATTGATACACATTAGAAATGTAAAAGCTAATTTTACTACAGACAGTTTACTTTGCAGCGGAACAGATTATAGTTATGACGCGAGTGCTTCCATTGATGTAGGGCCATCCTGTTATAGAAATTATGTCTGGACATTCAGTGATCCCAATAAACGTCCTATCAATTCCAATTCTCCTACTGAAGATATTTCTTTTACGCAAAAAGGCGGACAAACCATAGGACTGATCGTGGAAGATATCAATGGCTGCCATGATACCTTAACTAAAACCATTGAGGTATATACTATAACTCCTACTTATACGGTAAGTGATTTAAATATTTGTTTACCGGATACCATTTCATTTACTGATTTTAGTGTTTCTGATACTACCATAACTAACTGGAGCTGGACATTTGGCGATGGGGGCACTTCCACCTTGCCGAATCCTGTGCATACCTATACTTCATCACCCGGATCAACTTTAGTTACTTCATTGCTTATCACGAATGCATTAGGATGCCAGGGTACTTTAAATATTCCAATTAATGTTTATGCACCTGCAAGTACTATTACAACTCTGCCAAGTAATTTTTGTTTGGGGCAATCGGTTAATTTAAATGCCTCTCCTACTGTTTCGCAAACTTCTAATTTAACATTTAACTGGAACTATGGTGATGGCAATTTTGGAACCGGTAATAATTTAAATCACACTTATACAAGTTCAGGAACAAAAACCATAACCCTTACTTATACTGAAAATATAACCGGTTGTACAGGCACTACCACCAAAACGGTAAACATACAAGACTACCCGATAGCAAAATATACCACTGATGTGGATAGTCTTCCTGTACTTTGTAATCCCCAACAGGTTGTGTTTACTAATACTTCAACCACTACTTCACCCATAACAACTTTCTGGGATTGGGGTGCTGCTACCAGTACCGCTTCAGGATTGTCGTTGGTATTTCCAAAAGGAAATCATACTGTTACGCTGGTTGTGAGTACAAGTTTCGGATGCAAGGATACGATAACAAAAATATTAAAAGTGATAGGTCCGCAAGGAAACTTCGACATGAATAAAAACAGTATTTGCAAAGGAGAGGAAATTACTTTTACAATTAAAGACACGCTGGAAGTAGCAACTTATTCCTGGGATTTTGGTGATGGATCATCCATTTCTGATACGAGTTCGGTAGGCCATGTATATAATTTCCTTCCCCCTTCCGGACAAACAGTAGCTAAGCTAACGATATATGGTGTGGATAATGTTTGCCCTGTAACGGTTCAAAAAACGGTATTCATACATTATGTAAAAGCGGATTTTACACGAAATACTGCTGATCTGGACACACTACTTTGTTTGAACGAAAGTTTATTGCTTACCAACACCTCTTCTCCTGCAACGGGTAATATTTTTTCATGGAACTTAGGAGATGGCACAAATTCTACTTCATCAAGCTCCTTTACCAAAAACTATACTACTCCGGGAACCTATACCATTACTTTAGCCGCGCAAAATTCTACATTAGGTTGTAAGGATACTATCTCAAAAATAGTGAAAATTGTGCCGTTTCCGGTAGTGACCGCTATAGGTGATTCTGTTTGTAAATTTGATTCCGCCTACTTCTCTGTGGAGAATTATAATCCATTAAATAATTATACGTATAGTTGGACGCCTTCTATTGAATTAAATAATCCAACCACATATAATCCAACGATCACATCAAGTCTCAACTCCGGTTTTTATACCGTAACAGTGGTTGATACAAATGGTTGTACCAATTCAGATGATGCCTATTTATATGTTGTTCCTCCTTTAGTAGGATTTACTTTTGATACAACTATTGTGGTGGGGGATATTGTTTATTTACCGATAAGTAACCTGAATGGATCAGTAAAATTTACCTGGTCACCGGAAGATGGGTTGAGTTGTTTGGATTGTTCTAATCCCTCTGTTCAACCATTAAAAGATAAATCCTACAGCCTGTATGCTGAAGATATTTTCGGTTGCTCCAATGCTATGTATTATTTCAACATTCATATTCGTCCGGAAACATTTATAGAACTACCTACTACATTTACTCCCAATGGAGATGGCACCAATGATATTATTTATGTAAAAGGATGGGGAATAAAAGATCTCTTAAGTTTCCAGATCTATAATCGCTGGGGAGAATTAGTATTTGAAACATCAGAATTATCTGAAGGCTGGAATGGACATTATAAAGGCATGCTTCAGAATAATGATATTTATGTTTACAAAGTAAGGGCAACCTCCTGGTTGAATCAAGAGCTTTCAAAAGAAGGGCATATTAATTTGATGAGGTAAATATTATTCCTTTTCTTCCTCTCTTTCAGGAGAGGGCCGGGGTGAGCTATTCCTTAATATTCGCCATATAAAACTCACGGTTCATACGCGCGATATTTTCCAGTGAAATTTCTTTCGGACATTCCAGTTCACACGCTCCTGTATTAGTACAGTTACCGAATCCTTCCGCATCCATTTGAGCCACCATGTTTTTTGCACGTGCAATACGTTCCACTTGTCCTTGCGGCAATAAAGCCAACTGAGAAATTTTTGCTGAAACATATAACATTGCAGAAGAGTTTTTACAACTGGCCACACAAGCACCGCAGCCAATACATGCTGCGGCATCAAATGCGGCATCCGCATCCGGTTTTGGAATGGGTAAACAATTAGCATCCTGAGCATTACCTGTATTTACCGAAATATATCCACCTTTTGTCATGATACGGTCAAATGCCAAGCGGTCAACCGTCAAATCTTTGATCACAGGGAATGCTGCTGCTCTCCAGGGTTCAACAACTATTGTATCACCATCTTTAAAGGAGCGCATATGCAACTGGCAAGTGGTGATCCCTCTTTTAGGCCCGTGTGCACGCCCATTGATGAACATACTGCACATTCCGCAAATACCTTCGCGGCAATCGTGATCAAACGCGATTGGATCTTCACCTTTAGTGATGAGCTGTTCATTCAACACATCAAACATTTCCAAAAACGACATATCAGGAGAGATATCTTTTACCTGGTAGGTGGTTAATTGTCCGTTTGTTTTTGCATTTTTTTGGCGCCAAACTTTCAGCGTCAGATTCATGTTACCCGTCATCGTTATCGGTTATTAGTTATTGGTTATCGGTTTATCAGTTATCAGAATGCTTAGCGTTTTCTTTTTGCTTTCTTAAATAATTTATATAACCGTTTAGTATCCTTAAATTTTTATTTATATCTTCTTTGTACGTATTTAATTTTATTTCATCAATATATTCTTCTTCATACGCAATTATAAAATGATCAATTAATTCGTTCAATGACCCCCTGCTATGTCTACAAAATTGAATGTTTTCCTGATAATGGAATCTTCCATATCCTTCTGCAATATTATTTGTTACAGACCTTGAACATCGCTTCATTTGATCTGTTAACCTGAATTTTTCTTCAGCCGGAAATGTTTTAGTTAATTTACTTACTTCCTTTCGAAGTTCTGCCGCCACTTTCCAACATTCTAATTCTTCAAACGAATTCATATTTTTTACCATTAACTGATAAACCGATAACCAATAACTAATAACCGATTACTTATAACTCCTCGCAGCAATTTTAATCGAATCAAACTTCAATTCTTCCTTATGTAATTCATATGTATGATTGCCTTTATTTTCCCAGGCTGCAACGTATGAGAACTCATCATCTTTACGCAATGCTTCCCCTTCTTCGGTTTGTGATTCTTCACGGAAATGCCCGCCGCAGGATTCGGAACGGTTCAATGCATCCATGCACATGAGTTCGCCCAACTCAATAAAATCAGCAACACGGCCTGCTTTTTCCAGTTCAGGATTAAATTCATTAGCAGCGCCCGGCACACGTACATCTTTCCAGAATTCTTCACGCAATGTGCGGATCTCTTGTATCGCTTCTTTTAATCCTTTTTCATTGCGAGCCATGCCACATTTATCCCACATGATCTTTCCTAATTTTTTATGGAAATGGTCAACTGACTTTGTTCCTTTGATCGCGAAAAATTTATCAATGGTGGATTGTACATTTTTTTCCGCTTCCACAAATGCTTCATGATCGGTAGGGATCGCTTTTACACTGATCTCTTTTGATAAATAAGCGCCGATGGTATACGGTATTACAAAATAACCATCCGCTAAACCCTGCATTAATGCAGATGCTCCAAGGCGGTTAGCGCCATGGTCGGAAAAATTAGCTTCGCCCAATGCATATAATCCGGGCACGGTGGTCATTAAATTATAATCTACCCATAAACCTCCCATGGTATAATGCACTGCAGGATAAATGCGCATCGGGATCTCATATGGATTTTCACCGGTTATCTGTTCGTACATCTCAAATAAATTCCCGTATTTTTCCTCCACTACCTGTTTACCAAACTCTTTTAATTGTTGTGCAGTAGGATTTCCAATACCTAATTTTTTTGCCTGTGTTTTTCCATAACGCTCAATTGCTGCTTTGTAATCAAGATATACCGCCATTTTAGAATTTCCTACTCCATAACCCGCATCACAACGTTCTTTAGCGGCACGTGAAGCCACATCGCGGGGAACTAAATTCCCGAATGCAGGGTATCTGCGCTCTAAATAATAATCTCTTTCTTCTTCCGGAATTTCATTTGCTTTGCGTGTATCACCTTGTTTCCTGGGAACCCAGATACGTCCGTCATTCCGTAATGATTCACTCATCAATGTCAATTTGGATTGATGATCACCCGAAACAGGGATACAGGTCGGATGAATTTGTGTGAAGCAAGGGTTACCAAAAAATGCTCCTTTTTTATTCGCTTTCCAGGCAGCAGTAACATTACACCCCATTGCGTTGGTGGACAAATAAAATACGTTTCCGTAACCACCGGTACAAAGTAAAACAGCATGTCCGAAATGACGTTCCAGCTTTCCCGAGATCAGGTCACGTGCAATGATGCCGCGCGCCTTGCCTTCAATGGTCACCACTTCCAGCATCTCATGACGGGTAAACATTTCTACAGTTCCTAATCCCACCTGGCGTTGCAATGCACTGTAGGCGCCTAATAATAATTGTTGTCCGGTTTGTCCGGCAGCATAAAATGTACGTTGCACTTGTGTTCCTCCAAAGGAACGGTTACTCAACATCCCGCCATATTCACGCGCTAAAGGAACTCCTTGTGCAACACATTGATCAATGATATTAGCACTGACAGATGCTAAACGGTATACATTTGCTTCGCGTGCACGATAATCGCCTCCTTTAATGGTATCATAAAATAAACGGTAGGTGCTGTCGCCATCATTCTGATAATTTTTAGCGGCATTGATCCCTCCTTGTGCAGCAATGGAATGCGCTCTGCGTGCGGAATCCTGAAAACAAAAACATTTTACTTTATACCCAAGCTCAGCCAATGATGCGGCAGCGGAAGCTCCTGCAAGCCCGGATCCTACAACAACGATCTCGATACTACGTTTGTTTGCAGGATTTACAAGCGCCACAGAGGATTTGTATTTTTCCCATTTTTGTTCTAATGGCCCTTCCGGAATTTTACTATCTAGTTTTGACATATTAAATGTTTAAAGTTTAAAGTCTTACTGCTTTATTTCACCCAACCTAGGTATATTGCAATGGGCATAAGGGCAAAAATCAATGGGATAATAATGGAAAATGCCACACCGGTATTAATGATGATGGGTTTATATTTTGGATGGTTCCAGCCCATGGTTTGGAATGCGGATGCAAAACCATGCAATAAATGATATGCTAATGAAACCATTGCTAAAACATACACTACAACTACCAAAGGATTTTCAAACACTTCTTGCATTTCATGAAAAAGTGTTTCATCTCCTTCTGCAGAAAGATGGTCGGTAAAACGACTTACCACCCAGAAATGTTTTAAGTGAATGATCAGGAACATCAAAATCAAAGTTCCCAAAAGCCCCATGGAACGGCTATACCATTTACTATTGGCATTTCCATCATTAACAGCATATTTAACAGGACGTGCTTTATTATTTTGGATCGTTAAAATTAAAGATTGTACAATGTGAATGATGATGCCAATAAACAATACAATTTCCATTGCGCGGATGAACGGATTGGCTGACATGAATTCAGCACCTGCATTAAACGTTTTTCCCCCATCGTTAAAAAATATAAGCGAGTTGATACCGCAGTGTACAACCAGGAATGAGATCAGGAACAAACCTGTAATACCCATTATTAATTTTTTCCCCAATGAGGATGTAAGAAAACTTGATGTTGTATTATTACTCATAATAGTATCTATTAATTCAGATGATTATTGTTACGAACACAAATGTATAATTCAGAATGCTTTCTATCAAGTAAATAATGCCTTGATTTTTAACAAGGGCTATTCTGTAAGACCTTTCATCTTTATTTTTTTCCGTTTTACCTAAAAACCCTTACCGGCAGCTTATATTATATAGATATTGCTTTAAAATATTCTGCATGCGCTACAAGGGATGTCTTATTATTTTATCCGTTTTTTTGATGGCTTTACAGCCGGTTGGCGACTGGCATTTAAAAAAGAATAGTAAAGAAATAGCGGTATATGTTCGTAAATCAGAAAACTCATCATTAAAAGAATTACGTGCTGTAACTCAACAAAAAACATCATTGAGCAGTATTGTGGCCTTGTTGAATGATTGGGAAACATATCCGCAATGGGTTTATAAATGCGGTAAATCAAAAACATTAAAAAGGATCAGTGATACCGAAGTGATCCACTATCAAACCATAACCACTCCCTGGCCTACGGATAATCGCGATTTTGTAGTGAATGTTAAAATAACCCAGGACCAAAAAAGTAAAGTAGTGACTCAACGTACAACTTGCATCCCCGATTATATTCCCTCTGTTAAAGGCCATATCCGCATCCCGGAGTTAAAAGCAACATGGATACTTACCCCCATAAAACCGGGATTGGTAAACATTGAGTATCGCTTGTTGGTAGATGCCGGAGGAAACATTCCTGCAGGGCTTGAAAACCTTGCCGCTGTAGACGGTCCCTATCACACAATGCTTAATCTGAAACAATGGGTAATGAAAGAAAAATATCAAAAAAGTGATCTTCCCTTTATTGATGAACTCCAATAGTACTGAATTGTCAGAATTTATTTAGTTTTCAGCCATCATTTTGGTAACCTTTATTCATAGATTCGTATAATTAGTTATTCGTAAATTAGTGCCGATTAGTATTTCGCTTATGAGTGAACAATCAAACGAATCAACATCAGAAGGGTCCCCTAAAAAGTGGATCGATGTGGAAAAAGCGATTGCAGGAAAAAATCCTGCATTGCTAAAGATACTGCCCGGTTTTTTATTACGTTATATTAAACGCACCATCCATCAGGACGAGCTGAACGAAGCCGTCAATCGAAACATACATCTTCACCATATCGATTTTGTGAATGCCGGCATGGAAGAGTTCAATGTTCATTTAAAAGTGGAGGGAGATGAAAATATTCCCAAACAAGGCGGTATCATAATGGCCGCAAATCATCCATTAGGCGGATTGGATGGCATCGCTTTTATGAAAGTGGCAGGCAGGTATCGTAAGGATATTCGTTTTTTAGTGAATGATCTGCTGATGGCCTTCGAAAATTTAAGGTCCATTTTGGTCCCTGTAAATAAACATGGACGTAATACCAGCAGTTACATGGAACGAATAGACAAAGTATATTCTTCCGATGAATGTTTATTAATATTTCCTGCAGGAATGGTTTCCAGAAGGCAACCGGGAAAAGGTATACAAGACCTGGTCTGGAAAAAAAGTTTTATCAGCAAAGCCATTCAATATCAAAAAAATATAGTGCCTGTTTATATTGGCGGAAAAAATTCGAATTTTTTTTACAATTTAGCGTATTGGAGAAAAGTGATTGGCATAAAATCAAATATTGAAATGTTTTATCTTGCGGATGAAATGTATAAACAGAAAGGCAAAACCATTACTTTTACTTTTGGTGAACCCATATCATGGCAAACATTCACAAAAGATAAATCTGCTGAATATTGGGCAGAGAAAATGAAACAACATGTGTATGCCTTGGGGTCTGGGGATAAATCAAAAATGTTGCCGACAATTAAACCGATACAGCCTAAAAAAAATTAGTCCTGTACAATTATTTTAATACACAAATGGAAAAAATAATCAATCCAATTGAAAAAAAAGTATTGGAAGCGGAATTGACCGCCAATAAATATATACGCGAAACCAATAACGGGGATAATAAAATTTATATTATCACACACCACGATTCTCCCAACATAATGCTTGAGATCGGCCGCTTGCGCGAATACACCTTTCGTGTGGCAGGTGGCGGTACAGGCAAAAGCATTGATATTGATGAATACGATATTGCTAACGCGCCTTACAAACAACTGATCGTTTGGAATACCGCGGAAAAAGAAATTGTAGGCGGATACCGTTTTATTAAATGCAAAGATGCTCCTGTTGTAAACGGAGTAGTGCAATTAGCAACCACTGAATTATTTAATTTCTCCGAAAAATTTGTAAAGGAATATGTTCCCACTACTATCGAGCTGGGGCGTTCATTTGTACAACCAAAATTTCAACCAACGGTTGATAATAGAAAAGGGTTGTTTTCATTGGATAATCTTTGGGATGGATTAGGTGCTATCATTGTGGATAATCCGGATATAAAACATTATTATGGCAAAGTAACCATGTACACTGATTTTAATATCCATGCACGCGACCTGATATTATCTTTTTTGAAATTTTATTTCCCTGATAAAGATAAAATGGTAGTACCCATAAAACCTGTGGAAATAAAAACAGATGTATCTGAATTTTTGAAATCATTACAAGAATTAACTTACAAAGAAGGCCATCGTGTATTAACACAAAGCGTACGTGCATTGGGCGAACATGTTCCTCCTATGGTGAATGCTTATATGAATCTTTCTTCCACGATGAAGAGTTTTGGAACCGCGCTGAATGATCATTTTGGCGAAGTAGAAGAAACAGGTATCCTGGTTACCATTGCTGATATCTATGAAAGCAAAATGGAACGCCATGTGGTGACCTACAAAAAGTAGTACAGATAGCGAATAAAAAACTAATTTACGAATCTGTGTTTTCTACTAAATACCAACCCTTTACTACTATACTAATCTGGGGTTTTTGTAATCTATAAGTTCAATAGAAATATGTCCCCTCCCGGGAGGGGCAAGGGTGGGTTTATTATTAGTAAATTCGTAAAAAATCCTTATCCGTACATGGAAATTAAATCAGCACAATTTGTAATCAGTAATACCGATGTAACCAAGTGCCCTGCACCCAAGCTGCCGGAATATGCTTTTATCGGCAGATCAAACGTAGGTAAATCATCCCTTATCAATATGCTGGTCGACCGCAAGGCAATGGCAAAAACATCCGTGAAGCCGGGTAAAACACAGCTCATCAATCATTTTATTGTGAATGCGAACTGGTATTTGGTGGATCTTCCGGGGTATGGTTATGCGAAAGTTTCAAAAAATATAAAGGACGAATTTCAGAAATTGATCACTGAATACATTTTAAAACGTGAAAATTTAATGTGTATGATGATGTTGTTAGATTCACGTTTACCGCCACAAAAAATTGATCTTGAGTTTATGGAATGGCTGGGCGAGAATCAGATCTCATTTGTAATGGTATTTACCAAAATGGATAAACTCTCCAAAAAACAATTCAAGGAAAACATGGATCATTACAAAGAAGAGATGGGAAAACAGTGGGATGAATTACCAAAATGTTTTTATACTTCAGCAGAAAAAAAAGAGGGAAGAAAAGAATTGTTGGATTTTATTGAGGATGCGAATAAGTTGTATAAGTAAATTTAGGGCAAACACTGTTGATAAATAGCAACGATTTCACCATTTTTAAAATCAAATCCCCAACAACCATCATATTTATTTTTGTCATCCCAATCTGTATATAATACAGAGAGTGGTTTTTCCATACTAGCTATAGTTCCACCATTACATTCGTAATATTTTGCACTTTTTGCTAACTTGAATTTTCTTAATTTTTTATCCTTATTCAAAACATAATTACCTTCTTCACCATCCGCACCTGGCTTAAAATTTGAATTATATTCTAAAAAATCTAATTGCAATATTCCATTTTTTGAATATTCAATAATTACCGCAGCTTGTTTTCTAGTATAATTTGTGTTACTTATTTCAGATTGAGCAGCGGCTATTAATCCAGTTAATACTAATACAAGAGTTGTGAAAGATTTAGTCATCTCATTATTTTTAACACTCGGATAAATTCACATCACAATATTTCACTGAGTCACACAGAGAAGGCACAGAGAGCCACTGAGTTACATACCATATATATTTTTCTCTGTGAAACTCTGTGAATTCTCCGTGGTTCTCTGTGTAACATATCTCTGCGTTCTCTGCGGTACCCCCACGCGCAAGCAGATTGCTTCGTGCCACGCAATGACGCGCCTTACTTCCGAAATCGCACTTCCGATTTCTAACTTCTTTTTTTAGCACTCCGGCAAATTCACCGAAACATTAATAGCTAAACCGCCTTCCGAAGTTTCTTTGTATTTATCCTTCATATCAAATGCGGTAGCCTTCATTGTTTTAATAACGCTTTCCAAACTTACTTTTGCTTTTTCAGGATCGCTGGACAATGCTATTTGGCTGGCAGTGATAGCTTTTATGGCGCCCATTGTATTTCTTTCTATGCAAGGTATTTGAACCAATCCATTGATGGGATCACAGGTTAATCCCAAATGATGCTCCATTGCAATTTCAGCAGCCATCATAGTTTGTTTATCTGAACCGCCCATACAAAAAGTCAGTGCTCCTGCTGCCATTGCCGATGAAACACCGATCTCCGCCTGGCAGCCGCCCATAGCAGCAGAAATAGTTGCACCCTTTTTAAACAGGCTGCCAATTTCTCCCGCCGTCAATAGGAATTTGGAAATATCTTCGTCTCCTTTATTTTCGCAAAAACATAAATAATACATCAGCACTGCAGGTATAACACCCGCGGCTCCATTAGTAGGGGCTGTTACTACTCTTCCGAAAGAAGCATTCTCTTCGTTCACAGCAAGCGCAAAACAACTTACCCATTTGATCACATTGGCAAAAGTAGGATTGGCTGCTTTTATATTTTTTATCCACTCCGCTGGATTTTTAGAAATACTATTTGGCAAAAGATCCCCGGTCATGTTGGCTGCCCTGCGTTGTACATTCAATCCGCCGGGTAATGTACCAGGGGTATGGCAACCTCTGTAAATACATTCCAGCATTACTTCCCAGATGCGTTTCAGATCCCTATGAACTGTTTTTTCATCTCTCCAGGTCAATTCATTTTTTAATACGATTTCATAAATTGACAAATCATTTTTTTCGATGTGGTTTAATAATTCGCTTGCATTTTCTATTGGATAAGGGAGTTTTCTTTCTTCCTTCTTTTGTTCCGGCCCTTCCTCCTGAATAATAAAACCGCCGCCGATGGAATAATAGGTTTCTTCCATTGTTTCTCCGGAATCCATTATGGCTACAAACGACAATGCATTGGGATGTTTCGGAAGATTTTTATATATGAATTCAATATCAGTTTCAGGATCAAATGAAATTGAATACTTCCCTCCGGGATTAATTTGTTTCTTTGTTTTTATTTCGGAGATGTAATCATTTATTTTTTCCACTTCAATGGTTTCAATATTATAACAGTGCAATCCTAATAGCACTGCAATATCAGTCCCGTGGCCTTTTCCTGTTTTTGCTAATGAGCCAAACAATAAAACTTTTAATGATTTTATTTTTTTAGTTCCCGTCTTTTTAATAAAAGACTCGGCTGCACGCCATGGACCCATGGTATGTGAGCTGGAAGGGCCAACACTTATTTTAAAAATATCAAATACGCTTATTTGTTCCATTTTATAAGTCAAGAATAATCCGAATATTCTGTTTAAGTTTATCGATTTGCTGGGAATTTAAATGTCCAATATTTTTTAAAAATCGACGATTATCAATTGCTCGTATCTGATCAACCAAAACATCACTTTTTTTGATAAGTTGGCCTTTTCGAAGATGAACGCGCAAAATTTCGGCATCTTCAATCACATTAGTGGAGATGGGACATACAATAGTTGAGGGATGTTCATTGTTAAGAAGATCAGTCTGAACGATCACAACAGGTCTTATTTTCCCCGGTTCAGTTCCTTGTTTTGGATTCAGATCAGCTGTCCAAATATCAAATTGTTTAATCTTCATTGATCAGCTTTTCAAATTCCGCCAAAACCTCCATTGAATTTTTACGGGTAAGTTTTGATTCTTTAAGCAATTGATTTTTTAATAATCTTTTTTTATTAACCATATTGTATATCTTAACGGCCTCATTAATATAGCGATTTCGGGCTATTTTGAGTTTGGCGGTTATTTTATCGGCTTCTTCATAAATGCTGTCATCCAGCTTAAGGGAAAGTGTTTTCATGGTAATTTTTTTACACAAAGGTATATACTTTTTGTATATGCTCAAAATTTTATAATTACTGTTTGTGAAATTTTTATTTAACCTTTCTTCCGGGTGATCAACTCCATCTTTTCGGCAAAGTGCTGCGCGAAGGCACGCATTTCCTTGGCTATTTCAGTTTCACCTGTAGCCCGGTCAAAAGTATCAGCCATGGATAACAGGGATTGATGATAAAATTGTTTCATTTCATCTACCATCATATCTTTTGTCCAGAGGTCGATTCGCAGGGTGTTATTTTCTTTTGCATCCCATAAAGCGATCATTACTGATTTGCTGGTACTGTTTTCATTCCCGTCAGTTGCACTCCAATCGATCTTTTGAGGCAAATTATTTTCGTCAAGTGTGACGGTGAATTTAATTTCTGATTGTTTCATTTTATCTACTAATACTAATTTATACTAATCTACAAATTACGAATCTATGTTTGATTTATTGCTTATTGCCTATTTACTGTTTGCTATTCGCTATTGCCCTAATTATTTTCCCGGCTTATACTTCGCCTTGGTTAATATTTTCTGGGCATCCTTTTCATTCATCAATTGTTCTAATGTAATATTCGGATTATTGTTCATGTATTGCCGTATGATCTGCCATCCCATCCAGTAACCGATACGCGGTGCAGACTCCTTGCTGAATGCAGCAGTAAAAGGCCCATCGGCTGTATATTTCATTATTTCGGCACGATCTGTAGTATAAAGGAGCTTCTGCGCGGCAAAATAACTCCAGATGTTAAATTCATTCTGGCTGGCATACTCTAATTGTTTTTGCGAATACTGTGCCTTTAAAGTATCTTCCACATGAGGCAATAGTGCATCTGTAAGGTACATGATCTTTCCCATATAAGTCATTTCACTTAAAAAATCACTTTTATCCATCATGTATGGAAATTCTGCAAGCATCCAGGTGCGTATGGCATCAGGTAAAATGTTTTGCCTGTTCATGAACATGGTTTTGTAATTCGGAAAAGCAAGCATGTGGTAAAAAGTATTATTACTCCCCAAATACATTTCAAGTCCGATCGCAAGTGTGCTATCAAGCAAAACTGCATTGTAATTAAAACCCGACATCATGGTGATGACCTTTGGTAATTTCCGGGCCGGGAAATAGTGCCTGAAATACTTAAATGCTTCTGTAAACGTTTCTTCTAATGTATCAAGGTTTGGGTATGTTTGCTGACAATCAGTATAAGCCTGACGCATATCCCGGTCACCGATAAATTGTTTGATCCGGTAGACATACGATGAATCGCGCAGGCCACCGTTATTGATGACCCCTGTTATGAAACTCGAATAAAAACGGCCATATTTTGTTTCTAATTTTTTTGTAGCTGTTTCAATATTGAGGGTATCTATGTTAAAAATATCCTGTTCCAGCCTGTCAATACTAACGTTGGGAATATCAACATGACCTACATCTACATTCCTCCGATCATTTCCGCAAGACGAGAAAAACAACAACGTAACTAATATCAATCCTAAAGATCTATTCATATGAGAGCCTGTTTAAAATTTTGTTGAATTAAAAGTTAGGGGCCAGAAAAAGTTGATTGAATAAGACATTTTATTTGAGGTTGACCAAATTTATGCTTTTTTATTGATAACCTGCTTAATCCAGCATAACTGAAAGCAAAGAGATTTTTCATTAAAAGCTGTCCACTTTCTGTTATACATTCTGTGCTTTAGAAATTCCATAAAAGGAACGCTAATAATTTTTAAGGAAAAATATCTTCCCATCGGGATAATGGGCATTAAAATAGCCATAGCCGTTTTGCACATTGGAAGGATAATTAATCGGCTCCCCCGTAAGTTGATTCATCAGCTTGGAGGAACGTTTATATGCTGTTAAAAATTCATAATATCCTTTGCTTATGTTTGCCAGTTCCACTGCAACGGTATCTGAAGATTTTACAAGCGGAGAAATGACCATTGTTTTAATCAGCTTTCCATCGGTAAATGAAGCATCATTTAACAAATCGAATACAGATAGAATTTTATTGGATCCGCTACCAAAATAGGAGGAAATATCCAGGTTGGCACCTTTAGAAGGTTGTTTCAATATAAAATTGCCCACATAATAATTTTCTTCATTGAGATTGTCACTGATTTCATAATTTATAGAAACAACCGTATCGCCCGGGTTTTTGACAATTGAAGGATAAAGCGTATCAAACTTTACCTGAGGCAATAAATTGGTGACAGCTATGATAGAAAGTCCTGTTGAAGGATCATAAGCATATAATGTATAAGTTCCGTAATCAAGCAACAAAGTATTTGTGCTCACATAAATTCCTGCCGTAAGCATTTTCAATGTGTCTACCCGGTTATTATATGCAACAGTTACAAATGCGTTAGAAACTAAGATTTTATCGATCTCGTCCTGTGATATGGAATCTTGGTTGGATAGAGGCTCCAGCGGGCTGAATGATTTGGTGAGTAATACGGTCATAATTTTTTGTGGAATAATATAAGACGATACCACTAAACGCGGCTCTGATGGGCTTACATCAATATCGATTGGATCAGGGATACAACCTCCAATTAACAGGATTATTAAAATAAAAAGAAATGTTCTTTGAATAATCATTTTCATGCTAATTTAAAATTATACGCTACAAATGGAATAAATCCAAATAATCCCTTCGCTTGATATTTAAAATTGCCATCATTTTTCCTTACCACTTCCACTCTATAAGGTTGTGCCCTGTTATAAACATTATATGCTCCTGCATGCCACTCCCCTGACCATTTCATTAATTTTCGGCCAAGACGGGATTTAAGAATTATACTGATATCCAAACGGTGTGATGCGGGTAATTGCTGACTGTTTTTATCAGCATAAACAGGTAAAAGATCAATATGTGTTAAGGAGGAATTAGGCATCGCGAAATAACCTGTTACAGGCGTGAAGCGCTGACCGGTAGCAAACACCCATACCGCAGAGACCGAAATACGTTTGGTAAAATCATAACTGGCTACAATTGATAAATCATGCCTGCGGTCATTTTTAGCATAAAATGTTTTTCCATGATTCAGGTCATTAAATTTCCGGGTTGACCATGAAATAGTATATCCTATCCAGCCTGTAAACCGTCCTGACATCTTTTGCACAAAAAATTCAAAACCGTATGCTTCACCTTTTCCTTTCACCAGTTCATCTTCATAATTATCATTTAATAGCAATACAGCCCCTTCACGATATTCCAGTAGATTCTGCATTTTTTTATAATACCCTTCAAATGATACTGTTGTTTTTATTTTTTCAAACAGATAATTATATCCCAATGCTACCTGATCGGACTTCTGCGGTTTTACTTTAGCTGTAACTGGATACCACAGATCAGTCGGCAATGCAATTGCAGAACTGGAAACCAGGTGTAAATACTGAAACATACGCGAATAGCTGATTTTTATGGATTGATTTTCTCTGATAGCAAAGGCTGCGGAAAAACGGGGTTCCGGATTAAAATAAGTGGTGTTTGTAATAAGAGTTGATAATCTCAATCCGTAATTAATTTTTAAACGCGCAAATGGGTCATATTCATGATTAATATATACTGCTATTTCCTGTGTGGAAATCAATTTCCCTTCTTTTGATTTAAGCAACTCTGAAATTTGGCCTGAAGTATTTATAACATTTGGACGAAAATTGTGATTGGTAAACAATACTCCATATTTAACAACATTTCTGCTATTTTTAAAATAACTGAAATCATATTTGATTCCAATATCGCTGATCTTTGATTTCGCCAAAAATGAATTGCCCGGCACAGAGGCCTCTACATCATACTTGAAACGAGTATATATAAATGAAAAATTGGAAAATAATTTTTCATTAAACAAATGATTCCAACGAAGTGTGGAAGTAATATTTCCTAATTTAAATCCTCCGTCAAAAAATGAACTGTCGGATTTGGTATCAGACCTTAAAACATCATTACCATAATACGTACTGAAATATAAACGATCCCTATCCGATAACCTGTAATTCAATTTGCTGGTAGCATCATAAAAAAAATAGGGTAATACATCATCTTTATAGATGAGCTTAAACAGTTGATCAATATAAGAACGCCTTCCCGAAATGATAAACGACATCCGATCTTTAATAACAGGACCCTGTATTGTAATATGAGATGATAGCGTTCCGATGCCACCATCAATATGATACTTTTGTAAATCACCATCTTTCATACGGATATCCATTACAGATGATAATCTCCCTCCATACTGTGCAGGGAATCCACCTTTAATAAGAGTTACATCTTTCAACGCATCATTATTAAAAACAGAAAAGAACCCAAATAAGTGAGAGATGTTATATACTACCGCTTCATCCAGTAGAATTAAATTATCATCTCCCGAACCGCCTCTCACAAACATATGATTTTGTCCTTCACCACCACGTTTCACCCCGGGCATCAATTGCATTACTTTAATAATATCCGTTTCGCCTCCGATGGTTGGAATGTTTTTAATTTGTTCCACAGGGATACTAATGGAACTCATTTGAGTGGAACGTATCTGTTCTTTTTCCTTATTTGCTTCAGCAGAAACAACCACTTCTCTCAAAATGCTTTCAGAAGATTTTAATTTAGGATTAAGAGTGATATTATTTTTAAGATTGATATGGCGGATTTGGGTGGTATAACCTAAAAAGCTGATTACAATATCATAAGTGCCTTCAGGAAGTGTAAACGAGTAAAAGCCATAAACATTAGTAGCTACACCATTGGTAGTACCTTTCACATACACCAACGCTCCTATCGTAGTTTCCCCATTTACAGAATCTGAAACAGTACCACTGATTGTGTATTGATTTTGTGAACTAACTTGTTTAAACAAGAATAGACAGAAAATAATAAAAAAATATTTTTTCACTGGTCGGCAATTATATGTTATACCATTAGCTATTATAAATTGTACTGATCATTTACTGTATAATGCCGATGCAGCTTTGTTAGGCTGATGAAATTAGACCATTACAAATGCGCTATCGGTATTAACAAGACAAAAGTAAATGAAAAAATAAATCTGCGAAATATTTATTCCAAATAAAAAACTTGCGGCTTGCCGCGAGTTTTTTATTTGGAATTAAATAGGATTTATTTTTTTACCAGGAATCCTAAGCCAAACATATAAGGGGTTACTGAGGGCGGATTACCTTTATAATATACTGTTCCAAGCCCGGCAATAGTTGCTATTAATGATTTAGATGCATATACTTCACTTTCGCCTGCGCCGATCATTGTTACTGTACAATCTTCCGAGATCAGATCAAACGCCTTGAAAAAACCAACTCCGTTTGCCCATAAGTGTAATTGTGGGGTAGTTCCTGAAAATATGTAAGGCCCTAGTCCGTTGGATATTGCAATAATGGAATCCTTTGCAGCTATTTTCATATTTATTTGAGAAAATGCATTGCCAATAATTACAGGATGATCAAGATTAACCGTGTTAATAGAACTAATAAATGAAGCTCCATTGGCAACCAAAGAATCTAATTCCTTAACGGAGATAGTGATCTCACCTGCCCCGGTAACAAAAAGTGTTTTACCGACAATGTTTACGAAGCCTGCACCGTTGGCAGTATCTACATGGTTCATTGCGCCCGCAACTAAATTCACTTTGCATAAGCCTGTTATTACAATATTGTAAAATGGCTGAACTGCAACAGGAGGGAGTTGGCTGATGGGAGTAGGATTAGGATTAGGTGTAGGATTGTCCTTTGCACAACCAGTCCATGCAATAGTACCTGTAAGTAAAAATAACCTTAATAAATTAATTTTTGTTTTCATAGTTTAAAATTTTTATATGTTTATATTTACTAATTAAAAATATCAATTTCTTTATTTATAATTGATTGACGTAAAATTAAACCCAATCCCAAAAATCGCTTTACCATTTTGGTTCATATAATTTGCCGGTAATTTCTATTTAAAATTTCAATCTTTTTGTTTTCTAAAAAGAGGTTTGCTAAAATAATTATTCATAACTATTTGATTTAAAGCATATTGATTAGAATTGAAAGGTGTTTATTTTTGTGCTTATATCTGTTATTTATGACCCGGTTTTTATGGGATTTTGAATTTCAAGGCTTTAAAAAAAATATTTTTGACGGAGGATTCTAATCAATATATGCGAAATTTGCCTGTCTTTTTGAATCAAACCTACACTTATGAAATTTTCGGATGATCTGTTTTTTCTTATTAAATCTTTAACGAAGGCAGAGAAAAGGCATTTCAAAATTTTCGGGGGCTTCTATTCAGGAGATAAGAAGATCTTTTCATTGTTTGATGCGATTGACCGCCAGGAAGAATATGACGAGGTTAAACTATGCAAAATGTTCGGAGAAGGAGAATCCCAGTTCCCTTGGGCAAAGAACCGTCTTCATAAGTTAATATTAAAAAGTACTTCTTCTTTTCATAGGGGGAATACGGTTGACAGCGAAATAAAAGAACTGTTAGAACATGTTGATGTGCTGCATAAAAAGGCTTTATACAAGCAAAGCTTAAAGCAGATAGAGAAAGCAAAAGACCTGGCTTTGCGATATGAAAAAGATACATTAATGCCGGAAATTCTACGGATGGAATATACAGTAATGGCAATGACTGAAAACGCTGTAACTTATATAAAAAATTATCCGCAGCAGGTTACAGCAGCATTGGATCGTTTAAAAAGCCTTAATGATTTTGCAATTATTGCTACTAAATTATGGGCCCACTATGGTCAGGAGGGGATCCCCCGCAGGGATGCTGAGATGGTTATTTTGGATGAGATCCGTAATGATCCTAAACTAAATATTACGGCAGAACATTCACTGAGCATTCGTGAAAAAGTATCTTTATATACCACCCATGCTCATTATTATCGTACCGCCGGCAATCCTGAAATGGCTTATTTCTGGGCAAAAAAATCAGAAGCGCTAATGGTAGCACTTCCTGATTATTTTGAAGAAAATATCAATGACTATATCATCCGGGTCAATCAATTGTTGGTATATATTTTAGTGGATATGAAACGGGCAGAGGAATGCATGGTGGTTATTAATAAAATCAAGTCATTCGCTAATAAAAAATCGATTGCGGCCAACCAACACATCCTTACCATGATATTTACCATTTCTTATCTCAGTGAACTTATGCTGAACATTAACACCCGGCAATTTGCAAAAGGGGCGGAATTAATAGGAGAGATTGAACGCGGACTTAAAAAATATTCAAGGCAAATCAATGCGTATGAAAAAGTAAAATTTTACTATGCTGTCGGAGTTCTTTATTTGAATATAAAAGAGTATAAAAAAGCCCTACTGTGGGTCAATAAAGTGTTGGATAATAGCGATGTTGCCCCTGCCATACAGCCTGCCATAAGGATCATGAACATTGCCATCCACTATAAGCTAGGAAATTGGGAAATACTCGAACATCCTATCCGTTCGGCATATCGCTTTTTGAAAAAAGGAGAGCGTATCTATGAATGTGAAACAACTTTCCTCCGTTATATGAAAAAAATTTCAAGAATAGATTCAAAAAAAGAGTCAACATGTGTTTTGATGGACCTGCGAAAAAAACTTTTTCAGATATTTGAAAACCCTTACGAAAAAAATGCGCTGGCATATTTCGACATTATTTTCTGGATCGATAATGAAATAGACCTCTCGCGTTAGTCATTTGAGTTCAAAATTATATATTTCGCAGATTAGCCCAATCCTCAAAACATTATACTGCCGTCTATTGCGGTATCTTTCACTCATTATCCGGGGAACACTTTTACTTTACGGATTATGTATTCCACAGCTCCCTGACCTTTGACAATTTCAAGTTCATTTTCTTCTCCTTTTCTGTTAAGGCATCTGGTTTGCTGCTTTTTCATGGCAATCCTGTATTGCCATGAATTTTTTGCATTCCTTGATAAATGGATGATTTGTTTAAAAATCGGCTGTCCGACAAATTTTATTTCTGTATTTTTGCTCATCTTGTTTTTCGTTAGAAAACAAAATTACAACATTGGGGTGAAACCGTCTGGAAGTAACCCCTTATTTTAAAACATTAGTCGTTTAGTAGTGAAAAAATACTTAATATTGTATCAGCAATCTATTTGTAAAGTAGTACGCATTTAAAACTCAAAATTATAAAAAAATATGAAGAAGTTACTTACAATAATAGCAATGGTTTTAATAACAAGCGCTTCATTTGCACAGGAAAATGAATTGAAGAATTTTCGTTTCGGGTTAAAAGTTACCCCTTCTGTTAACTGGTATAAGCCGGATGGCAAGATCATGTCAGGTAATGGTGCAGGTGTAAAGTTTGGCGGCGGATTAATTTTAGAATTTCGCTTGGCAAAAGTAATTTCTGTCCAAACGGGAGTACAAATTGATATGGATGGAGGTAAAATAGAATATAACAATGGAGGAAGAAATGATGCAGGTTCGAATACGGTAAGTTATTATTATTACAATGCGGATGAAAAAATTGCAAAGTACAGTCCTGATTACAGTACGGATCCTAAATACACTCACTACCAATTGAGTGAACGGAAATATAAAACAACCTATATTACTGTGCCTCTTGCTTTAAAAATGAAAACTAAAGAAATTGGTTCATTAACCTATTTTGGACAGATCGGGATAAACAATTCCTTCAGATGGAAAGCAACGGCTGATGACGAGTTAAATGTTATTAATGATTTAACGAACGGCTTAGGTGCAAAGGATTCTAAATCAAAACTAGATATTACTAAAGATATGAGTTTTTATACTGCTGCTTTAAATTTCGGTTTAGGGGCCGAACTGAATCTTTCAGGTAGTACCTCTTTAACCTTTGGCTTAAATTATAATTTAGGTTTTACAAATGTAGTTAAATCAGAATCTGATTATTTACAAAGACGGGTAAATGGCGCCACTTACCCGGTCGATCTAACTGATTTTTCACGAAGTAAAATGCCACAAACAATTAAATCAAACGCAGTTGTTTTAACTATTGGGGTTCTATTCTAAAAACAACTTTATTTTAAGTAATTTTATCCCGTCCCGCAGAATTGCGAGACGGGATTTTTTTAAATGAAAAATAAAGAAATTATAGATCATATTGTTCATTGGCTCACACAGTACATCGAGCAAAGCAAAACCAATGGTTTTATTATTGGTATTTCTGGTGGTATTGATTCAGCGGTAACATCAACACTTTGCGCAAAAACCGGGAAGCCTGTTATTTGTTTGAACATGCCCATCCATCAAAATCAATCTGAGTATTATCGCGGAATGCAGCACATTGAATGGTTGAAAAAAAAATTTCCCAATGTAAGCTCACATGAGGTAGAATTAACCAAGACCTTTCAAGGGATCAGCGCTGTATTGCCTGAAGATATTCAGGATTGGCTGACCATGGCAAATACACGATCACGTTTACGAATGACCACCTTGTACGCTTTTGCATGCAATAAAAAAATGCTGGTTGCCGGAACAGGAAATAAAGTAGAGGATTTTGGAATTGGCTTTTTTACCAAATATGGTGATGGCGGAGTCGACATCAGCCCGATCGCTGACCTGATGAAATCAGAAGTGTATGCTTTAGGTAAAGAATTAGGAATAATAGAATCCATTATTACAGCTCCGCCTACCGATGGATTATTTTCAGATGGCCGCAGTGATGAAGATCAAATAGGCGCTACGTATGATGAACTGGAATGGGCTATGAAGTTTATTATAAACCCGAATCATTTCTCCACTTTATCCGATAGACAAAAAATTGTATTAGATATTTATACCCGAATGAATAAAGCTGCTCGGCATAAAATGGTTCCTATTCCTGTGTGTGTGATTCCGGAGAGCTTTAAATAGTATTATTTTTGCATAAAAAAACCCTTCCAACCCGCTTAATGTGATCAATAAATTCAGGATGTTTAAGTAAAGGATAGTTAACCAGGTCAACGGTATAAGGTAAGCTGCTTTCTTCAAAATCATTTTGCAATTGGGTAATGGTTCTGTCAGTTACCTTCTTATTCATTATTGCAAGATCAATATCGCTGCCGGGTCTATAAGTATCTTTGGCACGGCTTCCAAAAATATGCACTTCTTTTACTTCACGATATTTGCTGAAAATATTCAGGATGGTTTGCATATCTCTTACCGTGAGCCCGAATTTATTTTCCCTGATACTGTTCATTAAAGCTGTGGTTAATTCTGCCCTCTTTCATTTACATAAAACTGGTATAATTTTTCCAGAGCCGGAAATATTTCCCGTCGTAATTTATTTTCTGATTTTTCAAATTTTTCGCCGCTATAATCATGTGATAGTTCATTACGTATATCCAGGCCATCAATCAGTTCCTGGGCCTGATCAAAAAAGCCGCCTTCCTTTGCCTGTCTGAAGGTGTCTTTGGGTGAAGGTTTAAAATTGAATCCTTTAGCTTCCAGGTAATCTTTCATTACCTTCCAGGATAAATCAAGGGTAAACTCAAACCGCTGAACCAATCCATTTCTTTCCAGTTCATTTGGATTTTTGAGTTCAATGGCTTCTTTCAGTTTGAAGAATGCTTTTTCAAAGTTTTGAAACCGCTGTTTCCATCTAATGTCTTTATTTTCCATTACCTATTGTTTAATTCAAATAACCCTTCGCCTTCTCCAGCGCTTTTGCAATTCCTTGTGAATTCGTACCGCCTGCGGTAGCATAAAAAGGCTGACCGCCGCCGCCGCCTTGTATCTCTTTTCCTAATTCACGAACAATGGTTCCGGCATTTAATTTTTTATCTGCAACTAAATTATCTGAAATAATAATGGACAAGCTGGGTTTACCTTTTACATCAGCGGCCAGCACCATAAATAAATTATCCACCTGGTTCCTGATCTCAAACGAAAGATCTTTGATCGCATCTGCAGAATCCAATTCAATTTTTTCCGCGATAAAATTAATTCCGTTAACGATCTGTTTTTTATTGATCAACTCTGCTTTTAATCCCTTTGCTTTATCACGCAGCATTTGTCCGATCTGTTTTTGCAGTTCGTTGTTATGCTCCAGCAATCCTTCCACACTTTTTAAAACATCCTTCGGATTTTTCAAAAGTGTTTTTATTTCATTCACCAGTTTGTTTTGATCATTAAAAAATTGTTCGGCTTTCACGGAAGTGATCGCTTCAATACGCCTGATGCCGGCTGCTACGGCACTTTCTGAAGAAATCTTAAATAATCCGATTTGTCCGGTTGCAGGAACATGTGTGCCGCCACATAATTCAATGGAATAATTTTTATCAAATGTCACCACACGCACGACATCACCATATTTTTCACCAAATAAGGCCATCGCTCCTGTTTTTTTAGCTTCTTCAATTGGCATTTCTTTAATGTCAGATGGAATATTTTCACGGATCTTTTCATTTACGATGGCTTCGATCCGTGCAATTTCTTCATCCGTAACTTTTGAAAAGTGTGAAAAATCAAAACGCAAGTGTTCCTCATTCACCAATGAACCTTTCTGTTCTACATGCGTTCCTAATACTTTACGTAATGCGGCATGCAATAAATGAGTTGCACTGTGATTATTTTCTGTCAGATGACGTCTTTCGCTATTTACTTTTGCAATAAACGTTTGTGTAAAGTTGGAAGGTAATTTATCTGTGAAATGAATAATGATCCCGTTCTCTTTTTTTGTATCGGTCACATTTATTCTTTCATTAGTCGATTCCAATAAGCCTGTATCACCCACTTGTCCGCCACTTTCAGCATAAAAAGGTGTTTTGCCCAATACCAGTTGAAATTGCTCTTTTCCTTTTGCTTTTACTTTGCGGTACTGAATGATCTTTGCTTCGCCTTCTAAATTTTTATAACCCACAAATATTCTTCCGCCCTCTGCTGCTGTTCTGCCTTCTACCAAATTCCAATCACCCGTATCCACAGCTGTTGCTTCACGTGAACGGTTCTTTTGTTTTTCCAATTCTTTTTGAAATCCGTTTTCATCAATACTCAAACTATAACCACGCGCGATCAGGGAAGTCAGATCGACAGGGAAACCATAAGTATCATACAATTCAAAAACTGTTGCGCCATCCACAATTTGTTTTTTTTCTTTTAAAATATTGGCACATACCTGGTCAATACGCTTTAACCCATTTTCCAATGTGCGGAAAAAAGAAGTTTCTTCTTCCTTGATCACTTTCTCGATCAATAATTTTTGAGAGATCAGTTCAGGAAATGATTGTCCAATTTGATTCGCAAGCACCGGAACCAAACGATACATGAATGGCTCTTTTAAATTCAGTGACTGATAGCCATACCGGATCGCACGTCTTAAAATTCTTCGGATCACATATCCTGCACCTGTATTGGAAGGTAATTGTCCGTCAGCAATACTGAACGAAATAGCACGGATATGATCTGCGATCACACGCATTGCAATATTGATGATCAGCTGTTTTGGATGTTTTTCTTCGTTCTGAGGTTTGTATCTTAGTCCGGACAGATCCTCAATTTTATCAATTACAGGTTTAAAAACATCGGTATCATAATTGGATTGTTTTCCTTGTAAAACCCGCACCAAACGCTCAAAGCCCATTCCGGTATCCACATGTTGTTTAGGTAACTTAACCAGGCTTCCGTCTGCTTTGCGCTCAAACTCCATGAACACATTGTTCCACACCTCTATCACCTGCGGGTCATCTTTATTCACTCTTAAAGCGCCCTTCACTTTTTTAATTTCTTCTTCTGTGCGGCCGTCATAATGAATTTCCGAGCAAGGGCCGCAAGGGCCTGTATCACCCATCTCCCAGAAATTATCTTTTTTATTTCCTTTTAAAATTCTGTCTTCCGGTAAAAGCTGTTTCCACAGATCGTATGCTTCCTGGTCAAAGCTTAAACCCTCTTCTTTGTTGCCTTCGAATACAGTGACATATAATCTGCTTTTATCTATCTTATAAACTTCGGTCAATAATTCCCATGCCCATGGAATGGCTTCTTTTTTAAAATAATCTCCAAAGCTCCAGTTACCAAGCATTTCAAACATGGTATGATGATAGGTATCCACACCCACTTCTTCCAGATCATTGTGTTTGCCACTTACACGCAAACATTTTTGTGTATCGGCAATACGCGGAAACTTAATGGGAGCATTTCCCAAAAACAGATCTTTGAATGGAGCCATCCCCGAATTGTTGAACATCAGCGTAGGATCATTCTTCACCACCATGGGTGCTGATGGTACAATTTCATGGCCCTTCGATTTAAAAAAATCTAAAAATGTCTGACGTACTTTATTTGATTCCATTTTTAATGAGTGATCAGTTATTAGCGAATAGGCAATAGGCAGTTTTCTATTTACTGTTCCCTACTCACTAATGCCTGTAACGAGATTGCAAATTTAGTTTATTTACGTAAATTCGCATTAGATAGAGACCAATAAGTTTGAGACAAGTTTAAATTGTCTAAAAGTATGGTATTAATATCCCGCAAGTCTGCGGGATTAGTTCGATCTAATATTTTTGCTGCATCCGCTGAAGCGAGCGCAGCAAAAAAATAGTCTCACTAATGAGTAAAATCAAATATAAATTCAATACAAAGTCGTTAACGTATGAAAAGGTAACTGTGCCTATCGGTAAAAGGGTTTGGCAGGCACTATCGTACCTTGCTACGGGCTTGGTATTTGCTACCATTACCACCTTTATTGCGTATAATTATTTTGATTCCCCCAAGGAAAAGCAATTGAAACGGGAAATCGCAGAACTTACCCTTCAGTATGAGCTTTTAAACAGCCGTATGGGAGAGATCGTACTGGTATTGGATGATATTCAGGAACGTGATAATAATGTGTATCGTACCATTTTTGAGGCGGAACCTATTCCGGCCAGTATCCGTAAAGCAGGTTTTGGAGGAGTTGACAGATATAAAATATTACAGGGCTTTAATAATTCCGACCTGATGATAGAAACCAGCAAGCGCCTGGACAGGATCAGCAAACAATTATATATTCAGTCGAAATCATTTGATGAAGTAGCTAAACTGGTGAAGAATAAAGAAAAACTACTGGCCTCTATACCAGCCATTCAACCTATTTCTAACGAGGACCTGAAGCGTCAGCCGGGAGGTTTTGGATGGCGAACTCATCCTATTTATAAAACAGCGGAGTTTCATCCCGGGATGGATTTTGCCGCGCCAACCGGAACAGAAATATATGCCACCGGGGATGGGATTATTGAACGGGCGGATAATACTGCACAAGGATATGGCAACCATGTGGTGATCAATCATGACTATGGGTACAAAACGCTTTACGCACACATGACGAATTTTGTAGTACGGGTGGGACAACAGGTAAAACGCGGACAATTAATAGGTTTTGTTGGAAGCACGGGATTATCCACAGCTCCTCATGTGCATTATGAAGTGATAAAACATGGTCAAAAAACGAACCCGATAAATTTCTATTACAATGATCTTACACCTGAACAATATCAAAAGCTAATAGAACTTTCAGCGCAATCATCACAATCATTCGATTAAAAAGTATCAAGAAGCAAGACACGAGAGTCAAGATAAAAAAATATTACTTTTTGTTGAGATATCATTTTTAATTCATAATTTTCAATTTATAATTTCCATAGTTTGCCTTACAAAGAAACCGATACAGTAAAACTGTACTACACCATTGGTGAAGTAGCCGAAATGTTTCATGTGAACACTTCACTGATCCGTTTTTGGGAAAAGGAATTTGATATTATTAAACCAAAAAAAAATAAAAAAGGTAATCGCTTATTTACTCCCGAAGATCTTGATAATTTTAAAGTGATCTATAACCTGGTAAAGGAACAGGGACTAACTTTAGAAGGCGCAAAAAAATACCTGAAAGAAAATCGTAAAACAGTGAAGCACGAATTAAAAACGGAGAAAAATCAATTCAATGAAATTGAAAATAAATTGAAGCGTATAAAAAATACGTTGCAGGAATTGAAAGCGGCTTTGTAGTGCCTCACCCCTTAATCCCCTCTCCAGAGGAGAGGGGAACATTCCATAATTAACATGAGTGGAAAAATTTGTGAATAAAGAGTTCTGCAAAAGTGCAGGACTCTTTTTATTTTTATTAATATTGAAACAATTAACTGATAACCAATAACAGTTAACCAATAAACATGAAGGCATATATATTTCCGGGACAAGGAGCACAATTTTCAGGAATGGGAAAAGAGTTATATGAAAATTCTGCATTAGCCAAAGAATTATTTGAGAAAGCAAACAGTATTCTTGGTTTTAAGATCACAGATATTATGTTTAGCGGAACAGATGAAGAACTGAAACAAACAAAAGTTACCCAACCTGCCATCTTTTTACATTCGGTGATATTGGCAAAAACATTAGGGGATAATTTAAAACCGGATATGGTTGCCGGACATAGTCTTGGAGAATTTTCCGCATTGGTGGCAAACAGAACATTGTCTTTTGAAGATGCGCTCTCACTAGTGTACAAACGTGCATTGGCAATGCAAAAGGCCTGTGAAATGAATCCTTCTACTATGGCAGCGGTTTTAAATTTAGATGATAAAATAACAGAAACAATTTGCGCGAAAATTACACAAGGAGGTGATATTGTTGTGGCCGCAAATTATAATTGTCCGGGACAATTAGTTATTTCCGGAACAATAAACGGAGTAAACATTGCCTGTGAAAAACTAAAAGCAGCAGGTGCCAAACGCGCATTAGTATTGCCTGTTGGAGGCGCATTCCATTCACCATTAATGGAGCCGGCACGTGTTGAATTGGAAGCAGCAATTAATGCAACCACATTTAATCAGCCTATCTGCCCGGTATATCAAAATGTAACTGCGAATGCAGTTTCTAACCCTTCGGATATTAAAAAGAACTTGATCGCACAATTAACCGCTCCGGTAAAATGGACACAAACCGTTCAGCAAATGATCACGGATGGCGCTACTTCTTTTATTGAAGTTGGCCCGGGGAAAGTATTGCAGGGATTGGTGAAGAAAGTAAATGCGACAGTGGAAGCGGCTAGTGCTTAGTCATTGGTCATTAGGGGACTAGGGGATTGGTTAATGGTTATTTGGGGATAAATTCGCCAACCGCAAGCTAATCTGTTAAAACAATGATCAAATTGCCTGATGAATGCATTTCACTTTCTCCATGCTTGGTTGCAAAAAGAATATTTGTTACAATTAGAGTAGTTAATGGAGGCATATTGTTTACTTCATCTAAAAAATGTTGTTTGGCCGCTGGATAAAATTCGAATTTGTTTTTGCTAAAACGCCATACCCTAGGTTTATCGAGAAAGCGTACGGTAAAATTAAGTACTTTATTAGGTATGAGCTTTCTTCCATTACAAATATCTATAGTTGTACTATCATTGAAAAGTTTCTTTTTAGAAATGAAGATCGTATCCGTTTTACCGCAGATACAAGCTTTTAATGTCATCCCCGGATCTTTTTTGATACGAATCGTGCCTCTATTATCCTGGGCATTGAGGGTAAAACAGAACACAAAAAAAATAATAGGGATAAAAAAATTCTTACTCATAAAGTGGGCTCTAAGTTTTAACGCTTAGATTCGTAATTCGTAAAAATTCGTCCTGATAGCTATCGGGATTCGTAGATATTAATTCCCAAACTCACTCATGAATTTGATCCGCATCAAACGAACTTCTTCTTCGGTATAATCATCTTCACCCAGCTCATTTATTGCTTCTGTAATTGAATCACTGGCAGATTCTTTGAAATAGGCAAGAGCTTCCTGTTGTTTATCTTCATCGATCACCTCATTTATGTAATAACCGATGTTTACTTTGGTTCCGGAATGAACAATGCTTTCAATTTCGGTGATCAGGTCGGATAAGCTTAAACCTTTTGCTTTTGCTACATCTTCCAAAGGCAGCTTGCGGTCAATGTTCTGGATGATATACACTTTTAATCCTGATTTATTTACAATGGATTTCACCACCATATCCAATGGACGTTCAATCTCATTTTCTTCTACATATTTCGCAATCAGGTCAATGAATGGTTTTCCGAATTTTTGTGCTTTGCCTTGTCCGACCCCGGTAATATTTACCAACTCCTCCATTTTGATGGGGTACTGAATGGCCATTTCTTCCAATGACATTTCCTGGAAAATAACGTAAGGAGGTAGTTTTAATTTGTGTGCAGTTTGTTTTAACAGGTCTTTCAATGCTGCAAATAATACTACATCAGCGCCGGAACCACCTTTGTTGCCTCCGCCTTCTTCATTATCTGTTTCTGCCGCCTCATAATCATGATCTTTAGTGATCATCATAGAAGAAGGCGCATCCATGTATTTTTTCCCTTCAGCAGTTACTTTTAACAAACCATAATTTTCAATATCTTTTGATAAAAACCCGGATACCAAAGCCTGGCGGAAAACTGCATTCCAGTACTTTTCATTTTTATCATCTTCCGCACCTTTTCCGAAGCACTCTAATTCGTTGTGTTTATAGGATTTAACTGTTGCGTTAATCGTTCCCAATAAAACATTGATAACATCTTTTGTTTTGAATTTTTCCTTCACCTCCAGTACGGCTTCAATTGCCAAAGCAATATCATCCATCCCTTCAAATTTCTGTTTTGGATTACGGCAGTTATCACACATTCCTCCACATCCAGCTTCATCAAACTCTTCACCGAAATAATGCAATAAGAATTTTCTGCGGCAATTAGAAGTTTCCGCATAAGAAACTGTTTCCAATAAAAGTTGTTTCCCAATTTCCTGTTCTGCAACAGGTTTGCCCTTCATGAATTTTTCCAACTTGGCAATATCATCATAACTGTAAAAAGTAACACAATTGCCTTCTCCTCCATCACGACCGGCACGTCCTGTCTCCTGGTAATATCCTTCCAGTGATTTTGGAATATCGTGGTGAACAACAAATCGAACATCCGGCTTGTCAATTCCCATTCCGAATGCGATGGTTGCAACAATCACATCAATATCTTCCATCAGGAATGCATCCTGTGTTTTTGCACGTTCCTTAGCTTCCAAGCCTGCATGGTAAGGCAATGCCTTGATTCCATTTACGCGTAGTGATTCAGCAAGCTCTTCTACTTTTTTACGGCTTAAACAATATACGATCCCTGATTTACCGGTTTGTGTTTTTATGTATTTAATAATTTCTTTGATCGCATTTTGTTTGGGACGGATATCATAATATAAATTATTCCGGTTAAATGACGATTTGAATAAATTGGCGCCGGTCATTCCCAGGTTCTTCTGAATATCCTGCTGTACTTTAGGAGTGGCAGTTGCAGTCAATGCAATGATGGGAACTTTCCCGATCTCTTCGATGATGGGACGCAATCGTCTGTATTCCGGACGAAAATCATGTCCCCATTCCGAAATACAATGTGCTTCATCAATTGCAAAAAAAGAAATTTTTATTTCGTTAAAAAATGCAACGTTGTCTTCTTTGGTTAAACTTTCAGGAGCAACGTACAATAATTTCGTTTTCCCATCCGTTATATCTTTCTTCACCTTTGTGATCTCCGTCTTTGTTAAAGAAGAATTTAAAAAGTGAGCAATGCCATCTTCATTACCAAAATTACGTAACGCATCCACTTGATTTTTCATTAAAGCGATCAGGGGTGAGATAATGATCGCAGTTCCTTCACTCACTAAAGCGGGTAATTGATAGCACAATGATTTGCCCCCACCGGTGGGCATGATCACAAATGTATCTTTACCTGCCAGTACACTGGTGATGATCGCTTCCTGTTGTCCTTTAAATGTATCGAATCCAAAAAACTTCTGTAGGCAATCAGCAAGTGGACTTTCTACTTCAAGCATTGTTTTAATATGTTTTTAAATAATTTTAAATTAAATTCGCAACGTAAATATATAATAAAATTATGTTACACAAACAAACAATTCTCCACTTTATTTCAAATACGCTACGAAGTGAATAAATCCATCGATAAACTAATTGAGCTGGCTAAAACTACTATAAATATTGAGGCTGACTCGATACGTAACCTGCAGAATTACATTAATACCGATTTTATTGATTGTGTAAAACTGATCTACTCATCAAAAGGAAGAGTGGTGATCACAGGTATCGGAAAAAGTGCCATTATCGCTCAAAAAATAGTGGCGACACTTAACTCTACCGGAACACCGTCCATATTTATGCATGCAGCCGATGCCATTCACGGAGATCTGGGAACGATACAGAAAAATGATATTGTGATGTGCATCTCTAAAAGCGGAAATACTCCTGAAATAAAAGTATTGGTCCCGCTATTAAAAAATGCAGGAAATAAATTGATCGCAATGGTGGGGAATATTGATTCTTATTTAGCAAAGGAAGCGGATCATATTTTAAATACAACTATTGAGAAAGAAGCCTGTCCCAATAATTTAGCCCCTACTTCAAGCACAACAGCACAAATGGCAATGGGTGATGCGCTGGCAGTTTGTTTATTAGATTGCAGGGATTTTTCAAGTGCCGATTTCGCTAAATATCATCCGGGTGGAGCATTGGGGAAAAGACTGTATTTAAAAGTAGGAGCCATTGCTAATCAAAATCAGAAGCCTCAGGTAAAACCAAACGATTCAATAAAATCAGTCATCCTGGAAATATCATCTAAACGATTAGGCGCTGCTGCCGTGGTAGATAATGGTAATCTGGTAGGCGTAATTACAGATGGAGACTTACGAAGGATGTTAGAAAAAACAGTTTCCATTGATGCGTTGAAAGCAGTTGATATTATGAATAAAACTCCTAAAAAAATTGAAGCGGAAGAATTGGCTGTTGCCGCGATGCAACTATTAGAGCAGTACAGCATTACACAACTGATCGTAACCGATAAAGGGAAATATCATGGCTTTGTGCATTTGCATGATCTATTAAAAGAAGGAATTATTTAAATGCGGAATTCGGAAGTTCGATTTCGGAAGTATAAATACCCGTTAACCAATTACTAATAATTAGTTTCCAAATGACCAAATGATCCAATTTTTAATCCTTAATTTTTAATCTTTAATTTCTACCGTGTTATACTGGATCATAAAACCGCTTGCAAATATTTTTATGCGGGTATTTTACAAATTTTCCTACAGAGGGCTTGAAAAAATCCCTTACGGAAAACCTTTAGTATTTGCACCCAATCATGTCAATGCGTTTATTGATCCTGTTGTTGTAGGAATGGTCGCTCGCCAAAAGGTACGTTTTTTTGCGCGAGGTGATGTGTTTAAACGCGGATTAGCAAAATGGGTTTTGGATCAAATGAACATAAGCCCAATGTACCGTATACAGGAAGGTTATGCTGAACTAAAGAAGAATGACAAGACCTTTGAAGAATGCCGAAGATTGCTTGCTGCCAATAAAGCCATTTTGTTATTCCCTGAAGCAATTTGCATCCAGGAAAGACGCTTGCGTCCCTTAAAAAAAGGATTGGCACGTATTATATTTCAAACCGAAGAAACGTTTGATTTTAAAAAAGATGTGCTGGTAGTTCCCGTAGGATTGAATTATTCCAATGCCAAACAATTCCGCAGTAAATTATTTATTGACTTCGGAGATCCGGTCTCAGTAAAAGAATATGAGGAACGTTATAAGCAGGATAAAGTAAGAACGATCAATGATTTTACAAAAATATTTGAGCAAAAATTGTCCGAACACTTAATCATCATTAAAGATCCAAAGAATGATGAACTGGTAGCTGGTATCGAAGAAATTTATTTGCAACAATGGATGGCAGATAAAAAACAGAATGGAAAAAAACTGGAACAACATTATGAAGCAAGTAAGGAAATTGCAGACATGGTAAATAAGTTGGATGAAAAAAATCCGGAGGTTACGCTATTATTAAAAGAAAAGATCACCAGCTATATAGAAAAGCTTAAGGCCGGCAAATTACGTGATCATTTATTACGGCCTGAAAATATTGATAAAATGAATATTGGAATGTTCCTGTGGGAATACATGATCATTTACTTTGGAATGCCTATTTATACATTATGCCTGTTATTTAACTATCCTCCCTTTTATATTGCTAAAAAATTGAGTGATAAAAAAATAAAAAACGTTGAGTTCTATGCTTCCGTATATTCCAATACGGCCATGATCATTTGGATGTTATTGTATGGAACAGCATTACTATTGATTGCATTGTTATTTCATAATTGGTGGTTAGTACTGGCTTATGCAATACTATTTCCTTTGTCGGGAAGATTTTGCTTACGATTTTATCCAAAAATGAAAAAAATATTCGGCCGCTGGCGATTGTTACGAATGGTACGAAAAGAACGAAGTACTGTTGAAGAACTAGTGAATGCAAGGGAGGAGATAATTAATAATCTTGTAACAGCGAAAGAAATTTACATCACTGCTTTAAAATAATTAAAATGCAATTTGGAAAAGTAGAAAGTGTTGAAGGCATTGACCTTTCATTGCCTAAGGACAATCCTGATACCGCAAAAGTATTAGGAGGTAAAGAAGCGAAAAAACTAAATGTATTTGTGGGTTGTGCCAAATGGAATAAACAGGATCTGAAGAATTTTTATCCCAAAGGGGTGAAAGATGAATTAGAATATTATTCTACCCAGTTTAATAGTATAGAGCTCAATGCCACATTTTACCAATCGTATGGCAAGGAACAATTCATCAAATGGAAAGAAAAAACTCCAAAAGGATTTAAATTTTTTCCGAAGATACCACAAACAGTAAGTCATTTAAGACGTTTAAATGATGTTAGTCCTTTAACTGAAGAATTTTGCAATGCTGCAGCACACCTGGAAGAAAAACTCGGAATGATCTTTTTGCAGATGCATGATAATTTTAAACCAAAAGATTTTGACCGCTTGCAAAAATTTGTTGCGGAATTTCCGAAGGGAATTCCATTGGCTATAGAATTATGCAACACAGAATGGTTCAGCACCAAAGCGGAGGCCGATCGTGTATGCGAATTGTTTAAAAAATATAAAATAACAAATATCATTGTAGATACCGCCGGAAGAAGAGATCTGATCCATATGCGGTTAACTTCTCCGGTTGCTTTTGTAAGATATGTTGGCGCTAACCATGAAAGTGATTATACCCGTTTAGATCCCTGGATAGAACGCATTGTGAAATGGAAGAAACAGGGTTTAAAAGAATTGTATTTTTTTATTCATCAGAATCATGAAGTGGAATCCCCCTTACTATCTGCTCATTTTATAAAAAAACTCAATCAAAAATTGGACTTGGGCTTACATGTGCCTGTGAAACCGGAACCTGTTGTGAAAGCTAAAAAGGGAAAAGGGCAACACTCGTTGTTTTAAAATTTCTTATTCAAAATCCTTATACAACAAATATTTTTTTCGGATGATCTTGAATTTTTTTATCTCATCCTGCCAGGTTGCACGTATTTTTTCTTCTGGTACACCATCTTTGATCTGTTGCTGCAGCATTGCATTTCCAGCATGATAATTAAAATTTTCATCAAAGAAATTTGTTTTATCAGGAGTGTTCGCATACATGCCCATCAGCCAGAATAAATAAAGCTTCCTGGTATCTTTCATGTATACATATCCAAAATCAGATAGATTATAGCCATTACAAGCTTGTCCTTTATACTTTGGTTCCGCTGCTCCCAGTTTTGGCTGAGGAGTAAAAGAATAATTTCCTTTTTGCAAAGTGGGGTGGCCAATTACCTGAAAAGGCAGATCTGTTCCCCTGCCTACAGAAACGATCGTGCCTTCAAACAATCCTAAGCTTGGATATAAATAAACAGAAGACATATTGGGCAAGTTGGGAGAAGGCCGAACCGGTAATTCATATAGGTCTTTATGATCATAAGTAAGAACAGGGATTATTTTTAAATTGCATTTAACTCCTGCTTTTAACCATCCTTCCCCATTGATCATTTGTGCGTACTCTCCTATGGTCATACCATACACCACAGGTACCGTATGTAATCCTAAAAATGATTTATAATTATCTTCCATAACAGGACCATCAATATAATAACCGTTCGGGTTGGGCCTGTCAAGTACTATCAGCTGTTTTTTATTTTCCGCACAGGCTTCCATCACATAATGCAAGGTCGACAAATAAGTATAAAAACGTACCCCTACATCCTGTATATCAAACACAACAACATCAACATCTTTGAGATCTTCTGCAAAAGGCTTTTTGTTATTTTTTCCGTACAAGGAAATGATCGTCAATCCTGTCTTATCATCTTTATATGTTTTAACATGCTCTCCGGCATCCACCAAGCCGCGGAATCCATGTTCAGGGCAAAATATTTTTTTAATGTTTACTTTTAAAGAAAGTAAACTATCCACTAAATGTGTTTTTTTAATTTTAGAGGATTGATTGGCAACAATGGCTACTGATTTGCCTTTCAATAAGGGTAAATATTCTGAAGTGCGATCAGCGCCCACTTTCACATCGTCAATAGTTTTAATGGTGTTTTCAATGGGAATAATTCCTTGTGCTGATGCTGTTAATGCAAATAAAACAGACAATATGGTAATGTATATCTTGTACTTCTTCATCTTAAATTGAAAATAGTATTTTTGTGTTCAGCTAAAGCTCATCAAAACTAAAATAATTTTGAATACCGAACGATTTATTGCCCAACGAATCATTTCCGATCAATTATCGTCCGACCGCACGGGTGAATCTGCTCATTCGGGGACGCGTCCTATTGTACGAATTTCCATATTGGGCATAACATTGGGTTTAGCGGTAATGATCCTTACTTTGGCAATTGTTAACGGGTTCCAAAGTGAGATCCGCAAAAAACTAATTGGTTTTGGATCTCATATACGAATTACCAATTATGATACCAATGTTAGTGATGAACCTCAGCCGATCAATAAAAATCAGGCTTTTATTGCCGACCTCAGGAATAACCCCCAAATCGCCCATATACAGGTATTTGCTACAAAAAGTGGTATTATAAAAACAAAAACTGACAATGAAGGTGTTGTATTGAAAGGTATTGGAGCCGACTTTGACTGGAAGTTCATTAACGATAATCTGAAAGCCGGGACAGCTTTCAGCAGTGATACAGGATTGTCGAAGAGTATTGTGATCTCAAAAAATTTAGCAGACAAATTAGAACTGAAGCTAAACGACAAAATGGTCATTTACTTTTTGACAAAAAAACCGGATAGCACAACTACACAATATGAACAAAGAGGAAAAGCTTTTTTTATTTCGGGAATATATGAAACAGGATTTGAAGAGATTGACAGTCGCATTGTTCTGGTTGATATCCGGCAAATACAAAAATTAAATTACTGGACAGACGATCAGATCGGAGGATTTGAAATGGCTATTCATGATTATAAAAAAATAGATGCTATCGGTACTGAGGTAAATGACCTGGTTGGCCAGGGATTGATCGCGGAAACGATCAAGGAAACCAATCCCACCGTTTTTTCCTGGCTTGACCTCCAGGATTTAAATGCAATGATCGTAATTTGCCTGTTGATCTTAGTTGCAGGTATCAATATGATCTCCGCTTTATTGATATTGATATTGGAGCGCACCAACATGATCGGGATCTTAAAGGCTTTAGGCACTAACAACAGGAGCATTCAAAAAATATTTTTGTACAATGCTGCTTATTTAATTGGAAAAGGTTTGTTATGGGGAAATATTTTAGGTATCTCTTTTGCTTTGCTTCAACAGCACTTCGGAATTTTAAAACTAGATCAGGCAACATATTATGTTTCAGTTGTTCCTATTAATTTGAATGTACTCTCCATTTTATTACTGAATGCAGGAACACTCATATGCTGTTTGTTAATGCTGATCATTCCCAGCTTTATTGTTTCCAAGATCACTCCCGTTAAAGCGATCCGCTTTAATTAAAACATCATTAAAATTATTAACATCCGTTCATCCTTCTTTGAATTATAATAATTTTACAGTACTAAAAAATTAGTGATGGAAAAGCGATGGAGCATAAAACCGCAGGCAGATGGAACTATTACCGACAGATTGACTTCCGAACTAGGTATTGATAAAATATTAGCAAGTTTATTAGTGCAGCGTGGCGTCACTACATATGATGATGCCAAGAAATTTTTTCGTCCTTCCTTGAATGATCTGCATGATCCATTTTTAATGAAGGACATGGATAAGGCAATTGCAAGAATTGAAAAAGCCATCCAAAGCAATGAAAAAATTTTAGTGTATGGTGATTATGATGTAGATGGAACAACAGCGGTTTCATTGGTATATACTTTTTTTAAAAATCATTATCCCAACATTGGCTTTTATATCCCTGACCGTTATGCGGAAGGATATGGGATCTCATTCCAGGGAATTGATTTTGCAAAAGAAAATAATTTTACACTCATCATTGCACTGGATTGCGGTATTAAATCGATCGACAAAATAAATTATGCCAATGAGCGCAATATTGATTTTATTATTTGCGATCACCATCGTCCCGGTGATACACTACCCGCTGCTGCTGCAGTGTTAGACCCCAAGCGCAGTGATTGTAGTTATCCTTATGATGAACTTTCAGGCTGTGGAATTGGATTTAAACTGATACAAGCCTTTGCACAAAAAAATAATATTGCTTTTGATGCACTTACACAATACTTTGATCTGACAGCTATTTCCATCGCTTCCGATCTGGTTCCCATAACAGGTGAAAACCGGGCGCTCTGTTTTTTTGGATTGGAACAGATCAATAAAAATCCGAGAAAAGGGATCAAAGCGATCTTAGAACTGGCGAATATTAAAAAGGAAATTACCGTTAATGAATTGGTATTTACCATTGGCCCGCGCATCAATGCTGCAGGAAGAATTGAAACCGGACGCAATGCAGTTGAGTTGCTTATTTCAGATAATCACGATGATGCAAAAACAAATGGTTTAAATATCAATATTACCAATACTGAACGCCGGACATTGGATGTGACCATTACACAACATGCTTTAAGTATGATCGATCAAAATGCGGAACTAATGAAACGCAAATCAACCGTTTTGTTTCATCCCGAATGGCACAAAGGTGTGATAGGTATTGTGGCATCACGTTTAATAGAAAAATATTACCGTCCTACTATTGTACTTACCGAATCAAATGGAAAAGCAACCGGCTCTGCTCGCTCTGTAAAAGATTTTGATGTGTATGATGCCATTGAAGCCTGCTCTGATCTGTTGGAGCAATTTGGCGGACATAAATACGCTGCAGGATTAACATTGAAACTTGAAAATGTAGATGCATTTCAAAAACGGTTTGAGGAAGTAGTAAATGCGACCATACTTGAACACATGTTGATTCCTGAAATAGAAATTGATGCCGAAATAAAACTAAATGAGATCACACCTAAATTTTTTCGTGTATTGAAACAATTTGCTCCCTTCGGTCCGGGCAACCATTCACCGGTATTTGTCACCAAAGGCTTAATGGATAAAGGATATGTACGCATTGTGGGTAACAATCATTTAAAAATGGATATTCATTCTTCTACTGACCCTAAACTTAGTTTTTCATCCATTGCCTTTTCACAAGGTAATTATTTTGATGATGTGCTTCGCAAAAAACCATTCAGCGCGTGTTATGCCATTGAAGAAAATGAATTTAATGGAAATGTATCGTTGCAACTGAATGTGAAGGATATGAAGATGGAAGCCCCTCCCTAGCCCTCCCCAAAGGGGAGGGAACAAAGCTTAAATGCTCAAATTATTATCTTTTCCCCTGAAAAAAAGTTCTTACCAACTCAGCGCATTCATCACCCAATACATTTGCTTTTACTTCTGTCTTAGGATGGAGTAATTTATTTTCATTTAATAGATTAAAACCTCGCTTCGTATCAGCCGCACCATACACCAACCTGCCCACTTGTGCCCAGGAGAGAGCCCCCGCACACATCACACAAGGCTCCAGCGTTACATAAAGTGTACATTCATTGAGATATTTTCCATTCAAAAAATTAGCCGCCGATGTGATCGCCTGCATTTCGGCATGGGCTGTTACATCATTTAATCGTTCAGTTAAATTATGCGCACGGGCAATGATCTTATTTTTGCAAACTACCACTGCACCCACGGGTATTTCATCTGCATCAAAAGCCTTTTGCGCTTCTTTTAATGCCTCACGCATAAAATCTTCATCGGTAAAAACAATCATATCCATAATTTACACAGTTGCTAAGTGCCTTTTAGTAAATACTTTGACAGGGTACCATGCTGCTAAAAATCCGATCAATAGTACAGCGCTCAATATCCATAGAACATCCGCAGCTTGTATTTCTACAGGGTAAGCATCCACTACATAACCTTCCGTTATTTTTATAAGTGAAAATTTAATTTGCACCCAACATATTAAAATCCCCAATAGTAATCCGGAACCAGCCCCAATAAGCGTTATCAGCATTCCCTCGAATAGAAATATTTTGCGTATTAATTTTCGGTCAGCGCCCATGTTATGCAAAATAGTAATGTCTTTTTTCTTTTCGATGATGAGCATGGTCAATGACCCAATTACATTGAATGTTGCTATTATCAATATAAATATCAATATGATGAATGTCCATAATTTTTCGGAGCTTAATGTTTTATAAAGTAGTGCGTTTTGCTGCTCCCTGTTTTTTATTTGATACTTATCTCCAATAACCGAATTGATTTGCTGCTGAAACTGCTCTTTGTTCACTCCGGGCTTTAACATCAGTTCAATAGAAGTAATTTCTGTAGTATAATCAAACAGCTCTTTTGCTTTATCAATATTCATTATCACATAGTTGTTATCAAATTCATCATTGATGCCAAATATCCCGGCAGGATATGCTTTTAATTCATTCAAACCATCCTCCGGATTTATTGAATTACTATTTCCTCGTTTAGGCGCGTAAATGGAAATAGGGGTAAATACATCATCCGGTCCGGTCTGTAATATATGGCTTATCCCCTGTCCAATAACAATATTATTTTTTTGAATATTAAAATTTCCTTCTCTCACAAGCGTATCAAAACCACTCGCTTGCTGAAAATGGCTGCTCACGCCTTTTATAGTAGCAATAGTTTGTTTATCCTTATACTTTAACAATGCTTTTCCCTCCACCACTTCAGTGTAATAGGCAATTCCTTCCATTTTTTGTAAAGATTGAATCTCAGTTGAATTTGGATCAATTATTTTTCCCTGCTTGGCAGTGATCTCTATCTCTGCATCAAATGAATTATACAAGGACAATACCAAAGAAGACATTCCATTAAAAACAGAAAGTACAATAATAAGCGCCATTGTTCCAATACAAATACCGCCCACAGAAATACCCGAAATAATATTTATGGCATTGTGTGATTTTTTAGAGACCAGATAACGTTTTGCTATGAAGAGCGGAAGGTTCAATAGTTAGTTGATAGTTGTTAGTTGTTAGTTGTTAGTTGATGGTTGTTAGTTGATGGTTGTTAGTAAAATCTTTCGAGAAATTATCAAATTGTCAAACCACCAAATTATCAAATTACTTTTTTAAAAGCTCATCGATCCGCATGGCATAATCCAATGAATCATCCAGAAAAAAAACAAGGTTGGGGATAATACGCACTTGCTTTTTTATTCGTGCCGATAATTTGATCCTGACTTCTTTTGTATGTTCCTGGATCAATTTTAATAGTGCTTTATTATCCGGGCTGTTAAACAGACTCACATATACTTTTGCAACGCCAAGATCAGGACTTACACGCACTTGTGTGACTGTTATGAGAGCATTACCAAACAGCATTCGGGTTTCGCGCTGAAAAATTTCACCCAACTCCTTTTGTATTAACCGTGATACTTTTAGCTGACGTGTTGAATCCATTTTAACGTTTATTAAGAACCTGCCAATAGGCAGACGGGATCAAAATTAAGAAATTAACCGGATTGTGCATTAGAAATGAAATGCACTAATGCACAGTGTATTGCATTTGGCAGGACATTCGGTTAATCCCGAAAAGCAATAAAAAATAATTGTTTTATAAAGTCGTTATTTCTCTATTACATTATTCGGGATAAACCACGATAAACATTATATTTGCACAGATAGGTTTTTCTGTCATTGGACCTCACCCCTTAATCCCCTCTCCAAAGGAGAGGGGTGATGGTGAAACATTTCGATTCGTACCCCTCTCCTTTGGAGAGGGGCCGGGGGTGAGGTCTGCGAAGAATATTGAAAGTGATACTTATACAGTTAACTTAAGCCTTTATGCGAAAATTTTTCGGTGTACTCCGGTATGTAAATGGTTACTGGCGATACGCAATATTAAATATTACGTTCAATATTTTGTCGGTACTTTTTTCATTGTTCTCTATTGCAATGGTATTTCCTTTTCTTCAGGTTTTATTTAATGATAATACTTCTAAATTAAATGATATTACCACTCAGGGCCGCCCTGATTTAAGTTTTTCCACTTCTTCCATTATCGATAATATAAATTATGTTCTTGCTGACGGTGCTATAAAATATGGCAAATTTCAAGTGCTGACAATGATCTGTATTTTTATCATCATCACTATTTTTTTAAAAAATCTGACACGTTACCTGGCCATGTATTTTATTGCCCCTATTCGTAATGGTGTGGTGCGCGATATGAGAAATAAATTATTTAAAAAAATAGTAGCGCTGCCTTTATCTTATTATTCTGAGGAACGCAAAGGAGATATCATGTCCCGAATGACAGCAGATGTGCAGGAAATAGAATGGAGCATTATGCAATCGCTGGAAATGATTTTTCGCGAGCCTTTAAACATTGTTATTTATTTAATGATGATGGTTGCGGTAAGTCCCGAACTCACAATGATTGCCTTGATCTTGCTTCCGGTTACCGCTTTATTAATAGGGAAAATAGGAAAAAGCTTGAAACGGTCGGCTGCCAAAGGCAAAGAAAAGATGGGTTTATTACTTTCCATTATGGAAGAAACCCTGGGAGGACTGCGGATCATCAAAGGTTTTAATGCTGAAAAAAATATTGCTGAAAAATTCCGGGATGAAAATCAACAATACAATTCCATCATGAACCGCATGTATCGTAAACATGACCTTGGCTCGCCTTTGAGTGAATTTATGGGTGTATCCGTATTTGTTATTATCCTTTATTTTGGAGGCAAGCTGGTATTGATAGATAGATCGATGGATGGTGCATTATTTATAACTTATTTATTATTATTTGCTCAATTGCTTAATCCCTCAAAAGCATTTACAAGCGCTTATTACAGCGTTCAAAAAGGATTGGCATCTTCTGATCGCATCGATAAAATTTTAAATGCTGAAGTCAACATCAAAGATTCTGTGAATGCAGCATCCATTACAAAATTTGAAAAAGAGATCGAATACAAAAACGTTTCTTTTGCTTATCGCGAAGGCGAAGTGGGATGGGTGCTGAATAACATCAATCTAAAAATAGAAAAAGGAAGGACCATAGCACTTGTGGGTCAATCAGGTTCAGGAAAGACTACACTGGCGGATATGCTGCCTCGTTTTTATGATCCCACACAAGGTGAAATTTTAATTGATGGTGTAGCCATAAAAAATGCCAAGCTAAAAGATGTCCGTGAATTGATGGGAATTGTAACACAGGAATCTATTTTATTTAATGATACAGTTTACAATAACATTGCATTCGGAATGGAGAATGTAACAGAACAACAGGTAATAGAAGCTTCAAAGATCGCGAATGCGCATGAATTTATTTCACAAATGCCCAATGGTTATCAAACCAATATTGGCGACCGCGGAAGTAAAATGTCGGGCGGACAACGCCAGCGCATCAGCATTGCACGGGCTGTATTAAAGAATCCTCCCATTTTAATTTTAGATGAAGCTACTTCTGCTTTGGATACCGAGAGCGAACGTTTGGTACAGGATGCATTAAATAAACTGATGAAAAATCGTACATCAGTTGTGATTGCTCATCGTTTGTCCACTATTCAACATGCGGATGAAATAATTGTGATGCAAAAAGGAGAGATCATTGAGCGCGGAACACATGCACAATTGCTTGAACAGAATACTGCTTATCGTAAGCTGTATGACCTGCAATCATTTGTATAATTACGTTCAATCCCTCGTTATTTTATACTGTAAATTAAAGAAAATCAGTCGGTTACAATATTGTTAAGTTCCCTTCTTCAAAGTGTTATTCCTTCTAATAACATTTGTATTTTAAAGTTTGTAAAATATATTTACTTGAAACAAAAAATTTAAAAAATGAAAAATTTTTTTTACCTGTTATTTATTTTATTAGTGAGCACAACAAATGCACAAGAAAAAAAGTGTGCGGCTTCAGAACTTCTTGAAGCTGAAATACAAAAAGATCCATCACTGGCAGCGCGAATGCAGCAGAATGAAAAAAATGTTCAGGAATACATTGCTGCCAATCGTTCTTCCGGCACT
>JBQTHQ010000024.1:0-16983 GCA_052389695.1 Bacteroidota bacterium
TTTCGGCATGGAAAAAGTGAAAGAACGTATCCTGGAGCACCTTGCCGTATTGAAATTAAAAAGCAATATGAAGTCGCCTATTATCTGTTTGTATGGGCCTCCGGGTGTTGGTAAAACATCCCTGGGAAAAAGTATCGCCGAAAGTTTAGGAAGAAAATATGTACGTATGAGCTTAGGTGGTTTGCGTGATGAAGCGGAAGTACGCGGGCATCGCAAAACCTATATTGGCGCTATGCCGGGACGTATATTACAAAATATTAAAAAAGCAGGCACATCCAATCCTGTATTTGTGCTGGATGAAATAGATAAAGTGGGTAATGATTTTCATGGGGATCCTTCTTCCGCATTATTGGAAGTGTTGGACCCGGAACAAAACAACGCATTTTATGATAATTATGTGGAGTTGGAGTACGATCTGTCGAATGTACTATTTATCGCTACTGCTAACTCATTAAGTTCCATTCAACCTGCTTTGCGCGACAGGATGGAAATAATTGAGATCAATGGCTATACCATTGAAGAAAAAATGGAGATCGCTAAACGACACTTAATTCCTAAACAGCTGGAAGAACAGGGATTAAAAAAAGAACAACTTACTCTGAATAAAAATGTGATCGAATACATTATTGAAAATTATACCCGGGAAAGTGGTGTTAGGGGATTAGAGAAAGTAATTGCTAAAATTGTGCGTAATGCTGCTAAATCAATAGCAATGGAGCAGGAGTACAATGTGATTGTGGAAGAGAATGACCTGGTGAAAATACTGGGGCCTGCGCATGCAAAAGACCGCTATCAGGGGAATGATATGGCAGGTGTTGTAACGGGATTAGCATGGACTACAATCGGAGGAGATATTTTATTCATAGAAACAAGTATTACCGGTGGGACAGGCAAATTAACATTGACAGGTAACCTGGGAGAAGTGATGAAGGAGTCTGCCATTATCGCATTGGAATATTTAAAAGCCCATAGCGCGATTCTTGACCTGAAACCGGAAGTATTTGATAAATGGAATGTACACATACATGTACCCGAAGGAGCAACGCCTAAAGATGGGCCGTCAGCTGGAATTACAATGTTGACAGCCATTGCATCAGCATTTACACAACGCAAAGTAAAGAAACAACTGGCAATGACAGGTGAAATTACCTTACGCGGAAGAGTACTTGCTGTAGGCGGGATCAAGGAAAAAATACTGGCCGCAAAACGTGCAGGGATCAAAGAAATTATTTTAAGTGTTGATAATAAAAGGGATATAGAGGATATTAAAAAAGAGTACATTAAGGATTTGAAGTTCCATTATGTGGAGCAAATGATCGATGTAGTTAAATACGCTTTATTGAAGGAAAAGGTAGCTAATCCGATTGACTTTTCGATAAAGCAGGAAGAGAAGAAAAGTGATACTATTTTAGTTGAAGGAGCGAAGAAGCGTTCAAACAATAAATAAGCAGTTTCCACGTTTTTAACCCGGATATTTTTATTTACTTTGTGTTAAATGAACATCAGGAAATTACTTTTCTTTTTCATAACGGTCACCAGTATGTCTGCTGTCGCCCAGACAGGAGGTAACAATACCTACGAATTCCTGAATTTACCTGTTTCTGCAAGAGTGACTGCTTTGGGGGGCAACCTTATCTCCGTTAAGGATAATGACCTGAATGTAGCGCTGATCAATCCGTCTTTACTGAGCGATTCAATGGATAATAATATTGCATTGAGTTTTATCGATTACATTTCGGATGTAAAATATGGATATGTTGCATATGGAAAGAACTTTAAAAAATTAGGGAATTTTAGTGCGGGAATTCAATATTTGGATTATGGCCGGTTTACACGGGCGGACGAGATTGGCAATATAAGCGGGACTTTCGGAGCAAATGAAATGAGTTTTAACCTGGCTTACGCGCGTCCCGTTTTGGATTCTAATTTTACGATAGGGGCTACATTAAAGACAATTTATTCCCAGTTAGAATCATATACATCCTGGGGATCAGCAATTGATCTGGGAGGCACCTATTTTAATCCGAAAAAAAATTTCGCAGCTGCAATAGTTGTAAAAAATATTGGCCGTCAATGGAAAGCATATGATGCCGGTAATAAAGAAAAATTACCATTTGAAATACAAATAGGAATCTCAAAAAAGCCCAAACATGTGCCGTTTCGCTTATCGATCATTTATGAGAACCTTGAAAAATGGGATCTGACATATGAAGACCCGGCCAATCCGACTTTAACCAATGACCCTCTTACAGGTGAGCCGATCAAACAAAATAAATACAAAATTTTTGGTGATAAATTAATGCGCCACGTTGTAATAGGAGGTGAGTTCATCATCACAAAGAATTTTTTTCTACGTGGCGGATTCAATTATCAGCGTAGAAAGGAATTAAAAATAGCTGAAAAAAAGAACATGAATGGCTTTTCTTTTGGTTTTGGTTTCCGTGTTTATAAGTTTCACATCAGTTACGGACGTGCAGTTTATCACTTAGCAGGTGCTACAAATAACTTCTCCATTAGTTTTGACGTTAACAGTTTCTATTCAAAAAAATAATCAGTAATATTGCTTGCCAATAATACTGCATGTCGAAAATTACCATAGCTATTGACGGATATTCATCGTGCGGAAAAAGCACATTGGCAAAAGCATTGGCAGCCAAGTTAGGGTACGCCTATGTTGATTCGGGTGCTATGTACCGTTCTGTTACACTTTATGCACTTCGTAAGGGCGTTATTAAAGATGGTAGTTTTATAGAGGAAGAAGTTGTTAAGCTGCTGAAAGATATACATCTTGAATTTCATTTTAACCCTCACACTAAATCATCCGATACTTTTTTGAATGGCGAAAATGTGGAAAAAGAACTTCGTCAGATGATCGTTTCAGAAAATGTCAGCCATATCAGCGCCATTCATGAAGTACGTTTGCAAATGATCGCTATTCAGCGAAAATTGGGAAAAAATAAAGGCATTGTTATGGATGGCCGCGATATTGGCTCAAACGTATTTCCAAATTCAGAACTTAAAATTTTTATGACCGCAGATACCGATACCCGTACACAAAGAAGGTATGATGAACTTACATCCAAGGGCCAGCATATTTCATTCAATGATGTAAGAGTGAATTTATTACATCGAGATCATGAAGACACTCATCGTAAAGAAAATCCCCTTATACAAGCAAAAGATGCCATATTGCTTGACAATACGGATCTTACCCGTGAACAACAACTGGAATATGTTGTAAAACTGATCCATGATTTAACTTTATCCGTTCAGTAATTAAACTATTTTGCAAACGGATCGTCTTAAATGAATAAAAATTTTAATTTAGCCGAATAATGCATGATACATATAATTATGAGAAAGCTATTTGAACATTTTAAATCTTTACTTTTTTTAAGTGCATTTTTATTGTTCTCAGTTATAATAAAAGCCCAATCTATATCTACTGACCCTATTAGCGGAAGTCCGTTTTGTGCCTGCTCCAACACAAGTGTTTCATTTACAAGTATTGGACTTTTTAATCCCGGAAATATATTTACGGTACAGCTTTCAGACGCTACAGGTAATTTTGCAACACCTGTAATAATTGGTGCATTGGTGAGTGTAGAAAACAAAGACACTATTGCTTGTACTTTACCTTGTAGTGCTTCTTCAGGAACAGGTTATCGCATACGTGTGATCAGCTCTGATACAAGTCTTATCGGAACAAATAATGGAACGGATCTAACAATCAACGCATCGGTTATTTCTTCTGTAGATATATATGCAGATTCAATAGTTTGTCCGGGTGACCCTGTACTTTTTACAGTTAAATCAATCATCAATGGGGGAACACAACCAACCTACCAATGGAAAGTAAATGGAGTGAATGTGGGAACTGATACCAGTGAATACTTAGCTGATTCATTAAATAATGGTGACAAAGTATGGGTGGTGATAACAGCGGATACACTTTGTCCAAGGCCTGCTTTCCTCAGTTCAGATACGATTGTAATGGTGGTTCAGGATCCTATTCCTGCTTTAGTATTTATTTTCACGCATGATACAATAGTATGTGCCGGTGATCCGGTTGGATTTATGGCCATCCCGATAGGTGGAGGGGCCACTCCAAGTTTTCAATGGGTACTGAATGGAACAAATGTTGGGACCAACTCTCCTTTTTATATTGCCGATAGTTTACAACAAAATGACGAAGTGTATGTTATAATGACTTCCAGTTCCAGTTGTGCTATGCCTATTCCGGCCACTTCCAATAAATTAACTATAGACGTAGTAACATCCATAACACCAACGGTAAGTATTTCAGCAAGTGCTACAACCATTTGTTCCGGTGATTTAGTAACATTTTCCACATCACCCACTGGTGGAGGATTAGGCGCTTCGTATCAGTGGAAAGTAAATGGAGTAAATGTTGGAATTGATTCTTCTGAATTTACTTCATATACGTTGAAAAATGGTGATGTTGTTTCTGTATTGATGACATCCAGTATGAGTTGCGCATCACCAATTACAGCCACTTCCAATTCAATAACAATGAATGTAACAACTTCAGTTACTGCATTAGTAAGTGTCAGTGTAAATCTTACAGGCGCTGTATGTGTCGGACAATCAGTAACTTTTACTGCTACGCCAACCAATGGCGGCACAACACCAACCTATCAATGGCAATTAAACGGGAGCAATGTGGGTACTAATTCTACTTCGTATACAACAGTTCCTTTGAACGGAGATATTATTACGGTTATTATGACATCTAATGCAACATGCGCATTAAATTCTCCGGTAACGTCAAATCCTATTACCATGAAGGTTTCATCAAGCATTGCTCCTTCAGTTAGTATCTGGCCCGGACCAACTGTAACAATATGTCCCGGCGCTCTTGCAGGTTTCATTGCAACTCCAACAGGAGGAGGCCTTACACCTATGTATCAGTGGCAGGTAAACGGTGTAAATTCAGGCGCCCCTACTACTTCAAGGGTGTTTACATCAACAACATTAAATAACGGAGATATTGTAAAAGTTATTCTTACTTCTGATCTTCCTTGTGCAACACCAACCACGGCAAGCGATTCCGTTACAATTATCTCCAGTTCATCATTAGCTATTACGGTAAACTCAGCTACTATATGTCCTGGACAAACAGCAACTTTAACAGCAAGTGGCGGGACAACTTATTTATGGAGCTCAGGTGCTACTACAACTTATATTACGGTTTCACCTTCTACTACAACATCTTATACAGTAACCGGTACAACAAGTAGTTGTTCAGGCTCAGCAGTTGCAACAGTTACGGTAAGTGCGGTTGGTGCATTAACAGCAACATCTGCTACCATTTGTTCAGGCGGATCAGCAACGTTAACTGCCAGTGGTGCTAACACGTACAGCTGGAGTACTGGAGCGACAACATCTTCAATAACAGTAAATCCTACATCAAATACTTCTTATACCGTTACCGGAACTTCAGGAAGTTGCACAGCAACGGCTCTTGCAACTGTTACGATCAATTCATCACTTACCATAACTGTAAACTCACCTTCTATTTGTGCCGGAGAAACAGCCACCCTTATAGCCAATAATGGAACGTTATATAGTTGGAGTCCGGGCGGCCAAACTACTAATTCAATTACAGTTGCTCCCGCTGTAACAACATCTTACACAGTAGCAGGAACTTCCGGTACTTGTTCAGATAGTGCCGTTTCAGTTGTTACGATCGTTACAATACTTCCTGTAACTGCAACATCAGCAGCAGTTTGTCCGGGACAAACCGCAACACTTACTGCATCAGGAGCTGTTACATATTCCTGGTCGCCGGGCGGACAAACTTCTGCTTCTATAATTGTTACATCTACACCCGCATCTTATATAGTTACCGGATACAGTTCCAGCGGCGGCTGTACAGGTACAGCAATTGCAACTGTTACAACTGCCTCAGCAACACCGGTTACTATTTCAGGAAATTTAGTGATCAATGCTTGTGAAGAAACTACCTTAACAGCTTTCCCAGGCGGTAATACATATTTCTGGGGGCCCACGCCTTGCGATGGTTGTCAGTCGATAACAGTTACACCTCCTGCATCACAACAATATTATGTGAATTATACAGATGCGAATGGTTGCAGTGACGGAGATACAGTGACAGTAGTTGTAACTACATTGAATACATATTTTTTACCGACAGCTTTATCACCTAATGGAGATGGGATAAATGATGAGATCCATTTTCATGGCAGAGGAATTGAATCATTTACACTGAAAATATTTGACAGGATCGGGGAAAAGGTTTTTGAAACAAGTGACATGGAGAGAGGCTGGAATGGGAAGTTGCTTGGAGTTGCTATGAATGATGCAGTATTTGTATATACTCTTAACATCACGTTTTGTAATGGTGAAGAAGTGCGAACAAAAGGAGCAATAACACTTGTTAAATAGTTTATTTGCTCTTGCTTTTCTCCTAAAAATAGCTTCATTTAGCTTATATCTTTTGCCATTACCAGCTAATACTATTATATTAATATTATGATCAAACAAACATTTTAATGCGCCTTTGTATTTTGTTTATATCACTTAACTTGTTTTTTCTTACTTCTAATGCGCAAAGCAGTTTTTATATTGCTTGCGATAACAGTGACTTAATAAAGGCAGATATTCAAACTTGCTCTTATCAAATTATTTGTAATACAGGACTTGTTATGTTTGATGTGGCAATTACTCCCAATCAAAATTTTTATTCAACTGATGGTCAAAAAATTTATAATATTAATCTTTCAGACTGTAGTTATATTCAAAGAAGCGATACCATACCTATAAATGGTCAGTGGATTACTTCTCTTGTGGCATTAAATAATGAGTTTTTATTTGCGGGTTCAAGTGATGCATTATTATACAAAATTTCAGTTCTAAATGGGGCTTATACCTTAATTGGCTCAATAGGATATTCTTCAGGCGGCGATTTGACATGGTATAATGATAAGCTATATTTAGCGAGTGCTTCAAGTGACTTAGTTCAAATAACTTTAATAAATGATTACAATAATATAAGTGAAGTAAAATTAATAGGTCATATGAATACTCCATTTAGTTCTATGTATGGGACCTTAACGATTGGAGATGCAGGATGTAGCTATGATAATATTAAAATGTTAGGTTTTGAGAATCAGGATATTTATTTAATTAACCCTTTTGACGCTACTTTACAACCTTTATGCATTTCTATTTTTCCTTGTCAGGTATACGGAGCAACATCAAACACAGAAATAAATTTGCAAGATTATTCAAGTGAATTAGAGATGCCGAATGTTTTTTCACCCAATAATGATGATCTAAATGACCTTTTTAAACCAATACAAGAAAAAAATATAAAAAAATTAAATTTGAAAATCTTTAATCGTTGGGGAGTAAAAATATTTGAAACAGAGAGTTTAAATACTTTATGGGATGGACGCACAATGTCTGCGGAAAGGGCTCCAGATGGAGTTTATTATTATATAATAGAATATGAAGACATATGTAATATAGAAAATAATAAAAAAGGATTTATTCAATTAGTCCGTTAATATTAACTTAAAAAAACAAAATTTATGAAAAGAAAGACTATTATTTTAATTGCAGGGTGTTGTTTGATTATAAGCTTTTATGCTTCTGCACAACAAAACCCCACTGGTACTTCTAACTCTACAATTACTCCATGGGATCCTTCTAATTCAAGCTTTGCCTGGTTTAGAGGTGGAAATTTGCCAGGTGGTGGTGGTGGTACCAACAACATCTTCGGCACAGGCGCGGGTTTTAATTCGCCCATTTACACAGTAACCAATGGCGCACAACGTACCCGTTTAAACGGCAATCTTACAACCGTAATTAATACATTTAATGTAAACACCAGCGGTTTTTTTGGTATAAGCCCAAATGGTTTTTTTGCCACTAATAGTCCAGCCAGCATGCTGCACTTAGCGGGTAATAATAATACACCATTTGGTGCGGGTGGTTATAGGTCATGGATGCGAACAGGTCTTTTTATAAATAAAAACACAAATTCAATGTATATGTAAAAATAACTTTATTCACTCTTGCTTTTCTCCTGAAAATAGTTTCAATTAGCTAAATTATAACTAACAAGCTAATACTTATATTAGCCCTTATGATTAAAAAATTAAAAATACTATACCTTATGGTATTTGCTTTTTATAAAATATACGCCCAAACTAGCCTTGTTTACAATGGTGATTTTGAGTTGTACGATACGTGCCCTACTAATTTCTCCCAGCCGGGAGATTATCAAATGAACACATGTTTGGGATGGTACATACCCTCTTTTGCAACAAGTGATTATTTTAACACCTGTAATACAACAACTGTTGGGGTGCCAAATAATTTTGCAGGCTATCAACAAGCGTTGGATGGGGTAGGTTATTGTGGTTTATTCGCTAATTTAACAACTCCAGTTCTTATACCGGGTGCGCAGAGCAAATTTTATCACGAATATATTCAAACCAAACTTCTAAATCGTTTAAAACCAAATACAAAGTATAAAATGATTTTTTACATTAGCTTAGCAGAAAATTGCGGTTATTCCTGTAAAAATATTGGAGCTTATTTTTCTAATCAGCCCCTCTCCTATAATAATTGGTTTCCATTTATAACTATTCCACAAATTAAAAGCCCAGATTTTGTTTCAGATACTATAAATTGGATAAAGGTAGAAGGTGAATTCATGGCACAAGGTGGAGAAGAATATTTAACCATTGGAAATTTTAATGATACTCTTGATTTTGCCAATGATACACTATGTATTAAACCAAGGACTGATTGGCAGGATGGTTCTGGAACTTCATATTACTATATTGATGGCATTACATTTACCGAAGAGGAAATTATTTTACCTAATGTTATCAGCCCAAATGGAGATGGAATTAATGATTTCATCGATTTAAAACTATTTGAAAATACTACCAATTTTGAATTTAAAATTTTTAACAGATGGGGGCAAATAGTTTATAAAACAAATGATGTCGATGATAAATGGTACGGAACAAACATTAATCACATTAGCTTATCTGACGGAGTTTATTACTACATCCTCAATTACAATGAACCAATACAAACACTAACAGGTTTTATTCAATTATTCAACTAAAAACAAAAATCATGAAAAGAAAACAATTACTGACATTTGTATTGTCTTTGTGTAGCATATATGCTATCGGACAGCAACCACCAACGCCTCCAACGCCTACTGATCCTACAACAGGTTTAGCTGCCCCACAAAAAGGTCAATATGCGTGGTTTAGAGGAGGAAACGCTGGTATTGGTAACCCAGCTCTAACCAACAACATTTTTGGCACTTTATTTAACTCTCCCATTTACACAGTAACCGATGGCGCACAACGTACCCGTTTAAACGGCAATCTTACAACCGTAATTAATACATTTAATGTAAATACCAGCGGTTTTTTTGGTATAAGTCCTTCCGGTTTTTTTGCCACTAATAGTCCAGCCAGTATGTTGCACTTAGCGGGTAATAATAATACACCATTTGGTGCGGGTGGTTATAGGTCATGGATGCGAACAGGTACATTATCTACAGAAAATTCTGATAACACCTATTTTGGTTTAAAAGAGGAAGGCTTTAATAGAAGTGATGCCATTATTAACTGGGGCGATGATGCTAATACACCTGTTGATCATTTACGTTTTATTTTTACTTCGCCTAACCCGCCTTTTGGTACCGGTAATGCTTCAACTGTTAATGGGATGGAAATGGCGCGTATGAGCCCTATTGGTAATACCGGTTTTGGTAATTATTATTTTATTAGCCCAAATGCACAAGCAGTACGTAAAGTAGAAATCTTAGATGTTGATCCTAATTCACCTGTTGGCGCTAATACTAACGCACCACAATTGCGTACCACTTATACATATAATGCCAATGCTACATTGGGCATATTTACCGAGTTTCAAACTACTTCATTGGGTGATATGTATTTTAATACACGTTCAAATACAAATGTTCGCAGATTTGGTTTTCATACAAGTACACCGGGTAACACAGTAGAGATAAACTCTCCGGCAGCTTCGCCTATTCCCGGAAGCAGTGGTTTACGTTTTACGGATTTAAGAAGCACATCTACTGTAATTCCTAATCCCGGAACCGGTGTGCTTTCTGTTAATGCTACAGGAGATGTAATTCTGGTGCCGGGTGGTAATAATTTAACAGCAGATAATGGAGTATCAATTAATGCCGGAGTAATACAGTTAGGTGTAGCTTGTTCAAATATAGGAGGTTTATTGGCTAACTCATTTACAGTAGACAGAGCAATCGCTAACCGTAACCAAAATTTTTGGATAGCATCCTTAAATAATGAAACAGGTGGTGTAGGAATTGGGGGACAGCCCAATGTGAATGCGTTTTGCAATACAGGAAATACACTTGAAATCAGCGCCAATTCAAAAAATGCTCAATATGGCAGCACCAATGCCAGTGGCTTACGTTTTACTAAGTTGACATCGGCGTCACCAACCATAGCAAACACTGTAAACGGGGTAAACAGCTCAAAAGTTTTAACTGTTGATGGAGATGGAGATGTGGTGCTAACGAATGCAAGTCCAACAAGTACAGGGTTTGGATCAGCATGTGGCAGTCCTGCTCCCGTTCAATTAACAGCTAATTCGGAGCTCCAACTTAATAGTTTTAATTTCAACTTTACAGGGAATGGGCAGCTTGCCTCAAGGAATAATGTGGGTATTGGTTTAACCTGCGGAACGCCCGGCGCCAAATTGGATGTTTTACAAAGTTCATTAAGCTCAGGTTCCATTGGTATAAATGTTTTGAACACGGATCTGCTTGGAATAGGTATAAAATCTGTTGTTAACAACACTGGTTTTCAATGTCATAAAATTGCAGGATGGTTTGAAGCTACACCTGCCCCATGTTTTGGAGGGGTTGTGCAATATGCAATTATAGTTCCTCCATCCGGAGGATATAGTGGTTTTGGGACAGTGAACCCTACAGCCACTGTTGAAATAGCTGGAAGTGGTATAATTAACGGTGCAGCGATGAGCTCTGATGCCAGTTTAAAAACAAATGTAAATTCTCTTGACAATTCGTTGAATAAAATATTAAAATTAAGAGGTGTAAGCTTTGATTGGATTCCTTCTATGCTGACGGATACTTTTATGTACGGAAAACATTTGGGTTTTATAGCACAAGAAGTAGAAACTATTATTCCTGAAGTAGTTAGAACAACTAATAATGGTTTTAATACAGTATCTTATACTGAAATTATTCCACTATTAGCAGGAGCTATAAAGGACCAACAAAAACAAATTCAAAATAAAGATTCTGTTATCAATGTTTTAAAACAAAAAGATTCATTGCTAGACTATCGTTTAACCGCACTTGAAAGCGCTGTTAAATCATGTTGCAAGAAAAAGTCAATGGAAATGGATAATTCAGCAAATAATCTTATTGTTACTGATGTGAAGCTTGCAAATGCCCAGTCGGTAGTATTAGAACAAAATGTTCCAAACCCTTTCGCTGAACAAACCACCATCAATTATTTCTTACCTGATAATACCGGTAAAGCGCAATTGTTATTTTACAATAATGATGGTAAGCTTATCCAGTCGGTTGATTTAACTCAAAAAGGACAAGGGCAATTGAATGTATTTGCAAATGATCTTTCAAATGGTGTGTATACATACACGCTTATTGTGGATGGCAAGATTGTTGAAAGTAAAAAAATGATTAAACAATAAGAAATAAGTAGAGGGTAAAACAAATTCAATGTTTTATTGTCTGATGTTTTGATGATTATTAGATTAACTCGAAGGTTAAAAACTTAGCTATGAAAAAAACACTTGTACTCACTATCGGGATCATCAGCAGTTGTTTTTCTGTATTGGCACAGGATTTTCATTACTCCCAATTTTATCATTCACCTTTGACCTGCAATCCCGGAAATACAGGGGTGTTTAATGGCGATATCCGTATTTATACTATGTACCGTATGCAATGGTTCACGGTAACTAATCCTTTTAAAACATTTACTATTGCTCTGGATGGGCCCATCTTCAAAAAACGAATGGTGGGCGAAGATTTTTTTGCGGCAGGTTTAAATATCAACAGAGATAACCAGGGACCCACGAAAATAAAAACCAATAGCTATTATGGATTAATATCCTATACAAAATATTTTGGAGGCAGACAGAAACATGATCTTACACTTGGGTATAGAATAGGATACATTATGAAAAGTGCATCTTATGGCGGAGTTACCTGGGACAGCCAGTGGGATGGAACGAATTATAATCCGGGAGTTGGAGTAAATGAATCGGGAGGAGGAGGAAGAGCGTATTTTGATATGTCAACCGGTATCGTTTGGAATTTCAGAACAACACATTTATTCAGAAGTGCATTAGGATTTTCATTTCACCATTTTACATTACCAAATGTTACAATTAAAGGCGGCAGCGACAGGTTAATCCCGCAATTAGCTGTTCACTGGAATATGAATTATAAGTTGAGTGAAACAAGCAATACTACTTTGGAACCAAGTCTTATGGCTGCACAACAGGGTACCTCCTTATTGATAAATGGTGGTTGCAATGTAAAATATGTTTTACAGGAAGCTTCACGCTATACTGATCATCAGCAAGACAAGGCGGTACATTTTGGAGTTTTTTACCGCTTTCGCGATGCTGCTTTTGTTACGTTGGGTTTAGATTACGCCAGTTTTAATTTTTCAGTAGCTTATGATATTAATATCTCGGGGTTAACACCCGCATCAAAAAGTGTTGGAGGAATTGAGCTTAGATTGCAATATCGTACCTATTTCAAAAATATTAATGCCAAACGTTCCAGCGTAAGGTTTATGAATTGATCTGATTGAACTGGAAAATATATATAGCCGGCTTTAAATCATTTCTCTCCCTGGAAAAATCACTCTCCAAAAATTCCATCGAAGCTTATTTGCATGATGTTGAAAAACTAGTGCAATTTCTTGAACATAAAAAACTTAGTGTTTCTCCGAAAGATATTGAATTAAATCATTTACAGGATTTCTTAAAATGGATCCATGGGTTGGGTATGACCGCTACTACACAAGCCCGTGTGATCAGTGGAATAAAAGCATTCTACAAATATTTATTATTGGAGAATGTATTAAATGTTGACCCGACGGCATTGCTGGAAGCGCCAAAACTTGGGCGTAAGTTACCGGACACATTAAATATTGAGGATATTAATAATATTATAGATGCGGTCGATCTGAGCACACCTGAAGGCCAACGGAACAAAGCGATGCTGGAAACACTTTACAGTTGTGGTTTGCGTGTAAGTGAATTGGTTAATCTAAAAATTTCCAATTTGTTCTTTAATGATGGTTTTGTAAAAGTGATTGGTAAAGGTGATAAAGAGCGGCTTGTGCCGATAGGGAGTGTGGCAATGAAACAAATTATCATTTATCAAAATGAGGTGCGTTGTCATGTTGTTGTAAGAAAAGAACACGAGGATATTTTATTTTTAAACAGACGGGGAGCAAAACTATCAAGAGTAATGGTGTTTATCATTATTAAAAGATTAGCAGAAAAGATCGGATTAAAAAAACATATCAGTCCACACACTTTCCGGCATTCATTTGCCACTCATTTAATTGAAGGCGGGGCCGATCTTCGTGCTGTGCAGGAAATGCTGGGGCATGAATCAATCACTACTACTGAAATTTATACACATCTCGACAGGGAATATTTGCGCGAGGCGATCATACGGTTTCATCCAAGGTCATGATATTACCTTCCCGGTTTTCTATCTCGCTCTCTATCCTTTAATTTATTCAACAATACTATTTTAAACTGGTCCTCCGCAGCATAAAGCTTAGCTACCTTTTTAATGGGCAATACAGTTTTGAACTTTGCATGGTACTCTTTTTGAATATCCAGATCTTTTTGTTTGAAAATGATTTCATTGTCCACTTCCTGTTCAACTTCTTTGTCAGATAGTTCATCCACATTTTGTTTTGCTTCGCGCCTGTCCATCTTACGTTTTTTGCGAAGTTCCTGTGTTTTCTCAGTATACTGGTTGTACACCGGCCAAAATTGTTGAGCTTCCGTGGGAGTAAGCTCCAGTTTTTGTGTGATGAATGCAACCTTCAGCGATTCAATGTTTTCTTTTCGTTCCTGGGCTTTTGCACCGTGCTGAGCCATAACAGCTAATGAACAAAGGCAAATAATGATTACTGTAATAAAGAATTTAGTTTTCATAGTATTTATTTTTAAAGTTCGTTGTTCAAATTAGCTTCATCAATATCATGATCGATCAGGTAATCCTCTATACTATTATCGTTTTCTAAGATAGAACCTGTTTCAATTGTTGCATCAGCAGTCAATTTTTCAATGATAGTTGCTTCATCAATAGTATAAAGCTGTTCTTCAATAGTTAGTCCTTCCACGATTACAGTTGGAGCTAAGACCGCATTTTTATTCATAAAATGAATTCCGGCAATAGCGATTAATACTGTTGCAAATGCAGGTATAACAAAACGAGGTTTGATAAGCAAAGTGAGCCATTCCAATATGGTATTCGATTTGCTTTCAATGCAACGCTGCTGGACTATGGTTAGTAATTCATCAAAATAATTTACCGGTACTTCAAATGGATTGTATTTAGGGATGCTGCTTAATACAGGTGCTATTGTTTTTATTTCTTCAAAACCGTCAATACTGTTCTGAAGTTTTGAATTGAAATTTTCAAAATAATCGACACCGGTTTTAAATGGATTAGTTCCTTTAAAACCTTCATGCTCTCTGTTATTATTTCCGTTCATGCTGTTTTGATTGGTTTTAAGATAAAAGGTTTAACGAGAAGTTAAATATTCTTCAATTTTCCTCACAGCATGGTGATATGACGCTTTTAAGGCTCCAACGGACGTTTCAAGTACAGTGCTCATTTCTTCGTATTTCATAGCATCAAAATATTTCATATTAAAAACGATACGTTGTTTATCCGGCAAGGTCAATATGGCTTTCTGTAATTTAGCCTGGATCTCATCACCTTTAAAATAACTATCGCTTTCCAAATTATTGGCCAGGAACGAAGACACATCATCCAATGGAATTCCTGCGCGCTTTTTCTTTTGAATTAAAAAATTAAGGGATTCATTGGTGGCAATACGATACATCCAGGTGTACAGCTGTGATTCGGCTTTGAAGCCTTCTAAATTTTGCCATATTTTAATGAATACATTTTGAAGTACATCATCTGTATCATCATGGTCGATCAATATTCTGCGGATATGCCAGTAAAGCCTTTTTTGGTACTGGCGAACCAATAGATTAAACGCATAGTTACGCGTTTGCTCATTGTGAAATTGTTCTAAGAGTTCTTTATCGGAATGCCCCTCCAACCTCCCCAAAGGGGAGGCTTTTGACGTACTATGTTTTAATTTATCATCCATACTATGAATGCCTTTCTTTCTGTCTGCTTGATTCGTTCATGTGTGTCCAGTTATTGCAAGTCCGTCTTTTAAGGTTGGCCATAACTCAATAATTGGTTGTTCAGTGGTACCTCCCCTTCGGGGAGGCCAGGAGGGGCTATTTTCTCTTCATCACTTTTTGTACTGCCTCAACAATGTTCGTTGCTTCCAAACCATATTTTTTCATCAATTGGTCAGGTGTACCGCTTTCACCAAAACTGTCGTTCACTGCGACCATTTCAAGCGGAGTAGGTAACTCGCGTGAAAGTAACTGTGCGATGCTATCTCCCAATCCGCCATTCATTTGGTGCTCTTCAGCTGTAACAACACAGCGTGTTTTCTTAGCCGATGTTAAGACAGCAGAATTATCCAAAGGTTTAATGGTATGTATGTTTATTATTTCAGCGTTGATACCCATTGCCGCTAATTGTTCTCCTGCTTCAATGGCTTTCCATACCAAGTGGCCCGTTGCGAATATGCTTACGTCTTTTCCTTCATTTAATATAACCGCTTTCCCTATCTCAAATTTTTGGTCAGCAGGAGTAAAGTTAGGTACGGTTGGCCTTCCGAAGCGTAAATAAACCGGACCTTCATGATCTGCAATAGCTATGGTAGCAGCTTTGGTTTGATTAAAATCACAAGGGTTGATCACCACCATTCCCGGCAGCATTTTCATTAAGCCAAGATCTTCCAGTATCTGATGAGTGGCGCCATCTTCACCCAATGTAACACCTGCATGGGAAGCGCATATCTTTACATTTTTACCTGAGTAAGCAACAGATTGGCGGATCTGGTCATATACACGGCCTGTTGAGAAATTAGCAAACGTTCCCGTAAAAGGAATTTTACCTCCAATGGTCAAGCCTGCAGCAATCCCTATCATATTGGCTTCAGCAATACCTATCTGAAAAAAACGCTCTGGGTGATCCTTAGCGAAGGCATCCATTTTTAAAGAACCTGTAAGATCGGCACAAAGCGCTACTACATTCGGATTCTTTTTTCCTAATTCTGATAATCCTGCTCCAAAACCTGAACGCGTATCTTTTTTCTCGGTAAAAGTAAATTTTTTCATATTAAATTTTTAATTTATATAATATTTATATCTATCTGATTATCAATATTAATTCAATCTAACTGCAGTAGAAATTCCTGAATCTATTTTAAATGATTTTTCAATTGTATAGATCGATTCTTTTGCATTTTTCGGTCTGTAAACAACACGGTATCTGCCCGGCTGAAGCAGGATTGTTTCCTGTGTTAGGCTACTGTTCAGATTACATACCCAGGTCAATTTATTTTTATCTTCCAATAAAATACTTCCGGGGCCCTCTCCGGGCTTAGCAATAGTGAGGTTTCCCGGTTGGGGGATCTCGATGGTGGTTGTTTTACTTTGAGCAACATCCACTTTGTTTATTTTAATTCGGGGAAGAGTTAATAATTCAAGATCGTATTTCCCAACAATAAATTTTTCAGTGGTATTAAAGTCTTGTACATGCAACGTTTGCATATCGCCCATTTT
>JBQTHQ010000025.1:0-6275 GCA_052389695.1 Bacteroidota bacterium
AAAAAAAATCCGGTGGATTCGATGACCACATCAATACCAAGATCTTTCCAGGGAAGATTAGCGGGATCTTTTTTAGATAAAGCAACAGCGGGAAAACACATTTCGGCAGGGGCAAAAAAAGTAATTATTTCATCTCCGCCTAAAAACAATGATATCAAAACAGTTGTATTGGGTATCAATGATCATATATTAACTAAAGAGGATACCATCATTTCAAATGCATCCTGCACCACTAATTGTGCTGCACCTATGATCAAAGTTCTGGATGAAAATTGGGGGCTGGAAGACGGATATATCACTACTGTTCACTCCTATACCGGGGATCAGCGTTTGCACGATGCGCCACACAAAGATTTACGCAGAGCTCGTGCAGCAGCACTTTCTATTGTTCCTACTTCAACCGGTGCCGCAAAAGCCATCACCAGGATATTTCCACATTTAGAGGGAAAACTTGGCGGTTGCGGTATGCGTGTGCCTGTTCCGGATGGCTCCTTAACTGATATTACCTGTGTGTTGACAAAGCCTGTTACAGTGCCAGAGATTAATGCTGCATTTAAAAAGGCAGCGGAAACAAATTTAAAAGGAATCTTGCAATATATTGAGGACCCAATTGTATCCATTGACATTGTTGGTAATTCACATTCCTGTATTTATGACGCGGAGTTTACTTCTGTAATAGGAAATATGATCAAAGTAATCGGTTGGTATGATAATGAATATGGGTATAGCAGCAGGGTTGCAGACCTGATCGCAAAAATATCTTCCTAGTTATTCTGAGTCGACATATTTTTTGCCGCCTGCAATCCTTTTATTGCATTTTCATAATCGGGTTTTAAGCGTAATGTTCTTTCCCAGGCTATTGCCGCGCTATCATACCGGGCAATTGTATAATAGGCTCCGCCCAGGTTATACCAGGCTTCATAATTAGATGAATCCGTTTCGATGGCTTTATAAAAATAAACGATGCTCTTATGGAAATCTTTTTTATTGCCCCATTCCAATCCTTTGTTCATTAAATTAATGCTGAGCGATCTTTCATATTGTTCCACTTCTGCAATCCTGCCTTTTTCTTTCGCCAGCTTCCACATATTTGCCGCCATCTCATAATTTCCTAAATTAAAATACGCAACTCCCAGATTCAATAACGGATCCGCGGCTCTTGGACTAATAACAAGGGCTTTTTTGAGATAAATGATCGACCTGTTCAGCATTTCCACTCTTTTAACAGAATCGGTTTCTTTTTGCGCATTAATAATAAATGCAGAACCTGCGGCAATATTTGTCCTTACACTATTCGGACAAGTTTGTACATCTTTTATAAATAAGGTTTGATCGTTTTTCCATTCGCTGTTGCGTGATATTGTTTTTCCCGCACTTAATAAAATAATAGCACCTAAGGAAACAATTGCTGCATATGTTTTTATACTGCCTGCTTTTTGATAAAGAGTATGAAGTAAAAGTGCGATGCATAAACAAAAACCGAATGAAGCCTGGTAAAGGAAACGCTCTCCCAGTATGGCACCCACATCAATAACGATATTCGAAACAATAAAAATACTGAGGAAATAAAAAAAAATTCCATAACTGAGCAGGCTTCTTTTTTTCAATTGTGCGGATGCGACTATTAATAATAGGGACTGTACCAGGACTGAAAACCAGACATACATACTTGTAAAATCGACATAAGGAATTTGGTTGTAAGAGTAATCTGCACTAAGCGGGTGAGGGAAAAATAATAACTGAATGTATTTTCCTAAAGCTAAGAAAATGGTGGCCCACCATTCTATAGTAGTTGCGTCGGAGAGTGGCGAAATATTAACGTCTTGAATTCTGTGATAATTAAACCCTACAATAGATGTTCGCGTCAGCATATAAATAGCCGCGATAGCAATAAAAGGTAATGAGCTAATCAAACACTTTTTTACGGTTTCAAAGCTGAAAAAATAAAAGCTCAATGGAATAATGGCAATAAATGTAAGTCCGTTTTCTTTTGATAATAATGCCAAAAAATAAAATAGGCAACCCAATAACAGCTGTATCTTTTTCCTTCCATGATTCAGATAATCCATGGCAAAGTGCAATGTTAGGATAAGAAATAGAAAAGAAAGTAACTCATCCCTGCTTTTAATGTTGGCTACTGCTTCGGTATGTATTGGATGGATAATGAACAATACGGTAGCTAGTAATGCAATAGCCGGTTGTTGAATAAATACAAATTTTCTCAGGAATAATAAAAGCACTACCCCGGTAAGCGCATAAATCAGTATGTTATTTAAATGGCTGAGATGCGGGTTCTGTCCAAAAAATTGATATTCGATCGCAAAAGTGATAAGTGCTAAAGGCCGCCAGCGTCCGCCGCTGAGTCCGGCGCTATCTCCAAAATATCCGTAAAAACTATCTTTAAAAAATAAGGTAGAAATACCTTTAAATCCTTTTTGTGTGAATTTATTCCCCGTAATGGATACAATATCATCCATGGCATATTCATTAAAAAAAGTATTGCCATAAAATACAAGTACCAGGAGTATTACAATCAGTAATTGATTTTTTAAAGTGGTGAAAAAATTTTCGGGAGCAGATTGTAATTCCAGCTCTGGACTCTTTTCTGATGATCGTTTATTTTTTTTCATACTGCAATAAAGTTCCAACAATAAAAAAAGCTGTTCTTTTGAAACAGCTTTTTTATTTCTTCAATTATTTTTATTGGCCTTTTTTCATTTCTTCAATATACTTTGTGCGTTCTTCAGGCGTCATGTTTTGAAATTTATTCATATCAATGCCTTGCATATAAGGAGCAGTAATAGCGGATGCTTTATAATTTGCAGGTATTTCAAACAAATTAGTATCAAGGTTTTTTGTCTGTATTGTTATCATTTCCATTGTAGTAACATCACCATTGTGTGAATCTTTACTGATCATCTTTACAGTAAAGCCCGCAACGCCATTTTTTAATAAAATAGCCTGGTCATTGCCATACCCCATATATTTATTATCCGCATTTATTTTATTGTATGTTTCATAATCCGGAATCTCAGTCGTCATCCAATATTCACGGGAATCATTTCCCTCCGTAACAATAGCATGAGTACAATTGTAAGTACCTGCTTTTTCTTTTCCAACAATTTTAACAATGCGGCTATCTCCGCCATTTCGAATAACATTGTTTTGCTGAATGCCCGTTGCAATATATGTGTTGTCGCGTTCATTCAATATAAATACCATATTCGGCTCAGCGCTTTTTGTAATGCTTGTAAAATTAATTCCCGCCATAGGTAATTGAGGGTTGCTCAATTGCATTTCTGTGCGGGAACCTTGGGCTGCATAATATGTTTTTATACTTCCGGTTGCCCCTTTGGTTGTTGAAAGCTTATATTCAAAAAACGTTCCGTTTTTTTGTGCAAATAAATTCACACTTAAAAGGCTAACAAGTAATGCGGTGGAGAAAATTAATTTTTTCATGTTTTAAGTTTTATATTTTATGTAAACTAAAGTTAAGTTATTTTTAGCAAAACAAAAACCTCGGTCTAATTCGGCTGTTCCAGTAATTGTAAAAATCCTTGTTTTGGAATTACCGGGGCACCATTAGCCGGAGTTGCTTCCATAATAAAGTAATAAACGCCATCAGGAGCAGGTGAGCCATTTTTTGCACTACCATCCCATCCGCCTGTCACAGTATTCCATTCATACATTTTTAAACCCCAACGATCATATATTGTACATTTTAAAGCGCTAACTCCTTTGGTATGGAAATAAAATATATCATTGATCTTATCTCCGTTAGGTGTAAATACATTTGGGAAAATAATAACCGCTTCACCGATAACTATAATACATTTGGTAGTAGTATCCGAACAACCGCTGGTTGCATTTGTAGAAGCGAGCGTGATACAATAATCACCTTCAGTTGAATAGGTATGTGTTGGAGATGTTAATGTAGAAGTGTTGTCCATCGATAATGGATCACCAAAGTTCCATTCAGGGTCGCCCGGATTGGTTGAGACATCTGTAAACGTAACCACTTTATTAGGCGCAACAGGGCTGGCCGGAGACATAGTAAAATTAGCAACAGGAGACGGCAATATAGTTACTACAACAGTAGTACTTCCTGTACATCCTGTAGCAGTGGAAGTTCCCGTTACAGTATATGTTGTTGTGTTTGAAGGCCCCGCGGATACTGTACTCCCTGTAGAGCTGCTCAGGCTTGTAGTAGGAGTCCAAGTATATGTATCGGCACCACTGGCTGTAATCAAAACAGGCACACCTGCGCAGGTAATTCCACCTGTACCAATTAGTGTTGTTCCTGATGTGATAGTTACTACAACAGTAGTTGATCCGGTACAACCTGCGCTGGAAGTTCCTGTTACTGTATAAGTAGTAGTTGATGTTGGATTAGCAGTAACAGTAGCTCCCGTACCCGAACTTAAACTGGTATTTGGAGTCCAGATATATGTATTTGCACCGCTTGCAGTAAGTGTTGTTGAATTTCCAGAGCAAATAGATGCCGGAGGGACAGTTACTGTTGGGCTATTTTCTACGGTAACAATTACTGAAGCTGTTCCGGTACATGTTCCGGAAGTTACTGTTACAGTATATGTAGTTGTAGAAGCCGGATTCGCCACCGGGTTAAAAATAGTCGCATTACTTAATCCAGTTGCAGGTGTCCAGTTATAGTCAGTACCTCCTGATGCATTTAGTGTTGTAGTGCTTCCCGGACATATAGTTACATTCGATCCTGCATTGGGTATTAATGCGCCTACAGATACAACAACTGTGGTTGACCCTGTACAACCATTTGTAGTTCCTACTACAGTATAAGTTGTTGTTGAAGTAGGATTAGCTGTTACAGTTGTTCCTGTGGTTGAACTCAATCCTGTTCCGGGACTCCAGGTATAGGTAGTTGCTCCAGTTGCAGTAAGAGGTGTAGAACCACCTGTACAAATACTTACATTCCCAACACTTACTGTTGGAGCCGGATTTACCGTTACCACGGCAGTGTTAGATGCAGTGCCTCCCGCATTGTCAGTAGCAATTACTGTATAGGTAGTTGTACTGGACGGACACACATTAAAGCTGCTACCCGTGCCTGAACCGGGGTTCCAGCTGTATGTATAAGGACTGGTACCTCCGCTGCCTGTGGCAGTTATATCATTACATGCACCCGGACAAACACTGCTGCTGGTAGTAGATACTGTAGGATTGCTACAGTTTTTAACCACAATGTTTAAATAGGCAGTATCTTTTTTTATAGGAGAACAAGTTCCGAAAGTAGCTATTATCCGCGCTGTATAAGTCCCTAGTGTGTTATAGCAAATATTGGGAGGTGTTGATCCGGTATATGTAGAAGGCGTGCCCCCTGGGAAATCCCATTCCCAGCCTGTTGCACAAGGGCTGGTTAAATTGGTAAATGTAACACAATCATTCACACAAGGATTAGTATTAGTTGTAAGTCCTGCACTGGATGGGAAAGTTGAAAATCCACAATTAGCAGCACCTGAAACATCATCCAATGCAATAACACTGGAAGTTCCATTACAACAATCCGGGTTAAAAACTACTTCTACACATCCATCATTATCAATATCTGCTACACACATTCCTTCATTAGTATGTCCTGCTTTTCTGTATCCCCAAAGTTTTACACAGGTACTCGACCACATGCTAATAATATCCACATTTCCTGTTTGATCATAAGCAGTACCCAGCACGATTTCTAGTCCCGGGCTTGTTGGATTAAAGTCTCCCACACGTGGTGCCGGAGCATTCCAGCCTGAACCGCCTCCGCCTCCGTTATATATCTGGTTACCGTTTGAATCATATATACGAGGACCACCTAAAATGATTTCCAGGTCACAATCTCCATCCATATCAGCAATTGCAGGCGATGCATTACCTGCGCCGTTTTTACTCCATTGTAAAAGTCCGGTACTTCCATTAATATTGTATAAATTTCCTTTTTGTGGCGCTAAAACGTCCGGTTGGCAATCCTGGTTAAGATCGGCAATAACAGGTGATTGAGGAATAATATCCCATCCAAATGCAGCATTTGTATATTTCCAAATTACTGTACCATTATTCCCATTAAATGCGATCACTTCTCCACCTGAGTTATTAAAAGCGGCCGGAGATACAACTACCACATCGAGTTGGCCGTTGTTATTAATATCTCCAACAACAGGAGAAGCCCAGAAATTTTCAGTTGTATTAATAATGGTGTATGACCATATCATAGCTCCGGTAGTCCCATTAAGACAATATACTTTACCATTATCGCAGGT
>JBQTHQ010000026.1:0-17899 GCA_052389695.1 Bacteroidota bacterium
CTGCCTGGATACCATCGCGTATTCATGCTACTTCTATAAAAGGGTTTTTACTTAAAGTCAAATTTTTTATCTACGCTTTTACTTTTAATAAAATTGTAAAAGAATAGGTCGCAACTTAAATTAATTATATAAACAATTGTACAGAAAGCGAAGCAGCCTTGTTCGAAAAAACATATGGATTTTCTGTACCGGATTATTCTAAGCTTTTATGTGTTTGTGATGCAGCTGCAAGGACGGGTGGTATTACCGGACCATTACAGTTTCCGATTGATTGGACCACTGATAAATTAACAGCTCTTCAAAATGCTGTAATTACAAACATTGACGGAATAGAAAACTTAATACAAGTACCTGCCGGTTTAGCTTGTGATAATTGTATTAAATGTTCTGTTTTTGCAGCTACATCAAATCCGGGAGGAGCTTCTAATAATGATGGATTGAATGATAGATTAATTGCTGCATTTGGTACCGCTGATATATCTCTTATTGATCAGGCATTACTTACAACATTTTTGAATTCCACTTATAATATGAATAATACATATAATGAATGGGTAAATTTTATTGCCTCATGTAATACCGGTCTTGTTGTTATCCCTGGCCAACCTACATTACCCCCTTTGTTTACTGCAGGTGTTACGTCACCAGTTTTAAAACTTGCTGATATTTTAAGCCAATTGAACCAGGTTACAAATGGCTTCACCACCAATACCACTTTTAATAAAACAAGCGTACCTGCTTTCTTTAGTTCGGGAATCTATCCTCCAAATTCATTAAATGATATCGCTTGTCAGCAAATAGATGTAGCAATATCTTATCCAAGTGCTACAACATTTGCTGTTACCCTTACTCCTAACACAACCTGTAGTAATAGCGTTTCTCCAGCCTTACAGCCTATAGTTCTTACATTGACTACCTATCCGACAAGTAATATAGCATTTTCTATTGAAGACAGGTTGTATGACTTTAAAATGTCTTGCCCTAACGTTTTCTTTATAAAACATGAATACACTGACGGGGCAGGTGTAATTGTAACGGATTATTTAGCCGGTACTATTTCAACCAATGTACAGGTATTTGAAACCCATCATATTGTTGATGAAAATTCATGCGGCCCATTATTATGCAGCCATGATTTCAGTCTTCCGCCTCCACCAAATGATTGTATTACTTCGGCTGTTAACAATGCGCTTAACACTGCAAAAACAAAATACAATACTTACATTACAGGTGAAATAGAAAAATTTAAGAACAATTACAAAGCACATTGTTATGGCGAGGTGACTGAAACATTTGAAAGGCATTATAATTCAAATGAATATAACTATACATTATATTATTATGACCAGGCCGGAAACCTTGTACATACGGTGCCGCCAAAAGGTGTAACACTGCTTACTCCTGCACAAACTGCTTCGGCAATTCTAAACATTCAGGACCCGGTAAACAATCCACCCGTTTATCCTGCACATAGTATTAATAACAACAGGATGGTATTCCCGGGCCCGCCTATTGTCAACACTCATTATGTAACGGATTATACCTATAACACTTACGACCAGCCGCTTTTACAAACAACACCTGATGGAGGAGCAACACGCTACCTGTATGATCATGTAGGCCGTTTGGCGGCCTCCAACAATGCAAAGCAGGGTAATAAGTATAGTTATACATTGTATGATGAATTTGGTCGTATTATCGAATTCGGGCAATTACTTCTTAGCTCTGCAGATGTATTAACAGAAGCAATTGTAAAAAGCCCTACACTGTGGGCTGCTTTTGTCAATGGAGTAGGTAAAGGAGAAGTAACCAAAACCATTTACGATGCACCGTTAAATGGTAATGTTAACAGCTTGTTTGGAAGCAGCGGACAACAAAATATCCGTAACCGGGTAACAGCAACTACTTATGAAGAATTTGATGATAATAATCCTTCAACATATGAATACGCCAGCTATTTTAGTTATGATGATCATGGCAATGTAAGCCATATGATTCAGGATAACCTCTCATTGGATGCATTGGGTACTACCTTCCGTTATAAGCATGTGCAATATGAATACGATCTGGTAAGTGGTAATGTAAATACCATCAGCTACCAAAAAGGACAAGCAGACCAATTCTACCACAACTATTTTTATGATGCGGATAACCGCTTGCATGAAGTAGAAACCAGTTTAGATGGCGTAATATGGGATAAAGATGCCAAATACTTTTTCTATGAGCATGGCCCGCTTGCACGTACTGAGTTAGGGCAAAACCAAGTGCAGGGTACCGATTATGCCTATAATATACAGGGCTGGTTAAAGGGTATTAATAGCACTACGCTTGCTGCTAAGAAGGATATTGGTAAAGATGCGGCATTGGGCAATGTGTACATGCAGGCATTCAGTGGGATGCACCAACATATTGCAAAAGACGCGGCATCCTTTAACTTAAATTATTTCAATGGAGATTATGCCGCCATCAATGGTACCACAGGTACAAGTAATGATTTTGTAGCAAGCACAGCTTCTTTAACCAACCCGCTTTTTGATCTCAGTCAGGATGCTCCGGGACTGTTCAATGGTAATATAAGTTCCATGGTAACTACCATTACTAATATAGATCAATCGAGCGGCAATTATTTAGCGGTAATGCCACAGATCACTGCTTATAAATATGACCAATTGCACCGCATTAAGGAAATGAAAGCTTTCAGCACGGTTGATTTTTCAAATGCAGCGGCAAAGGCAATCGATCTTCCGGGCAATGTATGGAGTACACCTACCGCTAACAATTTTAAAAATGTGTATGCAAGTGCCTTCAGTTATGATAAAAACGGGAACATTATAAACAATAACCGTTCAGGACATTATGATATAGGCGGAGCAGTGACAAAGGAAATGGATCAAATGGTGTATCATTATATACCAAATACCAATCAATTGGATCATGTTGTGGATAATGCCTATGGAGGGCTTCCGGATTCATATTATGGGGATGATATTGAAACGCAAACTGCCAATAATTATGTTTATGATGAAATAGGACAACTTATAAAAGATGAGAAAGAAGAAATTTTTGAAATTCTCTGGAATAATCATAAAAAAATAAGCGCTGTAATTCGAACAGCAACCAGTACCAAGCCAAATTTATATTTTCATTATGATGGAATGGGCCATCGCATACGTAAAACGGTTATGCCTCAAACAGCAGGTGTGGAAGATCCGGCAAACAGAACCATCACTCATTATGTATTGGATGCTGATGGCAACCAACTGTCCATTTATGAAGAAAAATATACCAGCGCTTCAGGTTCATTGCCTAATGACCATACTTTAAAACAAGAGGAATCAACGATTTTTGGCTCCGAAAGATTAGGCGTAGTCGATCATGGTATTAGCAGGATATTATATGCGTTATCCAGCGGGATTCCAGTAAATACACCAGAATTATATGAACACGTTTTAGGTAAAAAGATATATGAAATTGCCAACCATTTAGGAAACGTGATTTCTACCGTTACCGACTGGAAAACAAGGGTGAATGATGGTGTGTATAACCTTGTAACGGGTGCATTAACCAGCGCTACTCCGGATGGTATGGTTGATTACTATCAACCAATAATAATTAGCGCTACAGACTATTATCCATTCGGTTCTGTAATGCCGGGTAGGAATTTTAAACCCAATACGGGTTCTGGATATCGATATAACTTTAATGGAAAAGAATCTGATATAGAAATAGTTGTAACTAGTGGAGGAACACAGGATTATGGGCAAAGAATTTATAACCCTGGGTTAGGACGCTTTTTATCGGTTGACCCGATTTCACATACTTATCCTGAATTAACTCCATACCAATTTGCTTCAAATACGCCAATTTGGGCTGTTGATTTAGATGGACTGGAAGCCAGAATTTATACTGATTTGTCGGGGGTAGGTCACACATTTCTTTCTGTAGTTGACGATAAGCAAATATTGCATATTTTTACCTACGGTCAATATAGTCAAGGATATGATGATGGCAAGTCCCATCCTGTTGGAAAGGGAGCATTGATTCATCTTGTAGGTAAAGCAGCTGAAGCATATTTAAAAAAGGAATTTACAGAAAATAATATGAGAGCGTTTGAACTGTCCGCAAATAATATTCATAAGGAAAAAGTAATCGAATATTATGAAAGGATTTTAAATGATGTTGATGCTCCAGCGGCAGAAGATAAGAATGATGTTAGATTTACAATGCTTGAATCAGGAAGTAAGGCGAGACAATATTCTTATTATGCAGGTGTACCTATTCCTTTTATTACTGATAATTGTGTAACTGTCGCGAACAAAGGTTTGGAAGCCGGAGGTAGTTTAATACTTACTGGTGAGGTATTGCCTCAGAGTGTTTATTTTAATTTGCAAGCTGCAGCAACATTAAATTTTCCAAAAGATATGATTAAAGATGTTACAAAGGATGTTATTAAAGATGTAATTAAAAGTGTACGAAAAAATACTCATATAAATCCTCCTATCAATAGTAGCAAAACAAAAGGTGGTTCAATCCCTTCTTCGGGTAGCAAGAAAGGGGGCGGAGGTTCAAACACTTCAAAACCAAAAAGTACTCCACAAATTCCATCGGGAGGAGCATAATTAAAAATGAAAAAGTATAACTATATGTAAAAGCACTTTGATTTGCAAAACTATATATGAAAAAATATAATATAACTTCTGTTCTTTTTCTTATTGCTTTTCTTATATCGTTTTATTTTTGGATGGAGAATGATATGAGATTCAGTGATTGCATTGTTAAAAACACATTTGAACATACCAATTTCGACTGTAGTGTATATAAAACGTATAGAGAAATATTTTTTATGGCCTGGTGTATTGCATTAATTATTTTAATTGTTTTTACAATATATAAATCAAAACAATTAGAAAAAAAAGCTTTTGCCCTTCCTGTAACTTCATTTTTTCTTGTTATTGTTTTTTACATTTTATTTGTTTTTTATAAAATGAATTCTGATACAGGAAAAAAGGATAAAACTGAGAACCTAAATTTTGAAAATAATGCGATAGGAGTTCAATCCGGTAAATATGAATTAGATAGTTCTCCAAATGATTCATTAATATTAGGTATTTTGGGAGAAAGTATTGCTATCTCAGGCGATACACTACTAGCTATAAAAAGACTTAAAACAGAAATGTATACAATAAAAAAAGCAACAAAATATTTTATTGAAATAAATAACACTAAAATTAAAAGCTTGTATATAGACTTTTACAACGATAGCACTATTCAGTTTGTCTATAATAATAATAAATTCATATATTTAAAATCAAATTAAACTTAAACCTTTTAAAGTCCGAAGGAGTGTGATGTTTGTGTGTAGGGGTTTAATTCGAGTTTGCAACTCGGATTTTTGGTATGAAGTTACGAACGATTTTTTCGAAAATGAATTTCGTTTTACACAAAATTTAAACAAACACTTTACCAGAAATGGTAAAGTGTCTTGTTTATCACTATGTTTTAGCTTGTATGCCAATTGAAAGTCTAGTTATGAGTATTGCATATTAATATGTAAATTGCATTGTCATACCCTGTTTTTATGTTAAGAACTGTCCTAATTTTACTATTAATCGGAGTAAAATCTTTAAACGCTCAAACCAATTGGACTGTTAAAAATCCATTTGAGCAGAAAAATTTTATTGAAAACAAAGGGCAGTTTGACAAGACTAACCTGCCAAATAGAGGGCCTGTTTTATTTGCAGCGTGTATTGATGGGGTGAATTACTATTTTACACAAACCGGTTACATTATTGGTAGAAATGAACGAATAGAACGTACAAAAGAGGAGTTAGAAGAACTGGAGAAGCTAATGCCGAATGGCAAAAAAGAAGAAAAGAAATTAAAATATAAGACTATTGAAAAATTCCATGAATTAAAATGGCTGAATGTTAATCCTGAAGTAAAAGTTGTTTCCGAAAATAAAGTAAGTAACTATTATTCTTATTCCGATTTAAAAAGTCCCGATAATAAAGGAACAATAAAGGCCAATGCGTATAAAAAATTAATCTATAAAAACATTTACCCAAATACCGATGTTGTATTTGAATTTCCAAAAGATTCAACAGGTATTAAATACAGTATTTTCCTTCACCCGGGCGCAGATGCTTCTAAAATAAAATTTACTTTCCCGGGTAACAAACAATTTCAATTGCAAAATGATAACCTTGAAATTGAAAGTGAATTTGGAAAAATAATTGACCATAAACCAATCTCTTTTTTAGCAGATGATAAAACAATAATAAAAAGCGCATTTAAAATTTCAGAAAATCAAATAGGTTTTGAATTAGAAAAAACGATTTTAAATAGAACTGTAATTATTGATCCTTGGACGATTACACCAAATTTTGCAGGTAATCCTTGTGCCTTCGATATTGATTATGATAATATAGGAAATGTATACGCATACGGTGGAAAAAGCGGTGTTCCATTTGTACTTTTAAAATTCAGCCCTGCAGGGGTACTGATATGGAGTTATACACCTTCGATATTTGTTGAGGGTCATTATGGTGATTTTGCTATCGATCGCAATACAAATAATATTTTTCTGGTAGAAGGATTTAACTATAATACCGGCGCCCAGGTTGTTAAAATTAATTCAAATGCCACTCAATTAGCCATCTTTCCGGGTAATAAAAACTTTAATGAGATGTGGCGCATTGCTTTCAGCAGGTGTATCAATCGGCCAATTATTGCCGGCGGAGGAACCTCTGCTCCCTCGTACCAAACTTGTCATTTAGATACTAATCTTACCTCTTTTACGCCAGTAAGATATGTACCAGTTACTTATGGTACCCATGATGTTGGTTTGTTAGCTCTTGATAATTATGGTTTTTGTTACCAGGCAACCAGTCTTTCAACATCTTGGGATGGATTATTTAATAATTCCATGGTAAAACTTCCATTATCTGGACTTTCCCCGATTTTATACAAGGTAAATACTAATTATGTATTTAGAGAAGTTGGTAGCAATTATTTTTATCAAGGCAATGAGGAAAACGGTTATAATGGTTTAACAACCTCTAATAAATATGTATATTCTTATGATAGTTATGCACTAAAAAAATGGAATGGGCCAAACGGGGCTTTATTAGGTTATAAACGAATAAATTATCCGGCAGGGGGAGATTCTTCACAAATTTATTGGGCAGGCATATCAGCAGATGATTGTGGAAATTTGTTTCTGGGAGATGAAGATATTGTGAGACAATATGATACTGCCTTAACTTTAATTAATTCCTATACCATGCCCGGAAGAATTATTGATGTAAATTTCAACAGCAATAATGGTATTTTATATGTTTGCGGCTTAGGTTTTGTTAGTTCCTTTACTCCCACCAATCTTCTGAAATGTAATAGTGGAGGTGTATTATCATTAACAACCGCATCAACAGATGGAACCTGTAGTACTCTCGGATCAGCAACAGTAACAGGTACAGGAGGCATCCCTCCATATACAATTGTATGGAACACAACTCCTGTTCAATCAGGAACAACTATTACCAATGTCCCTCCCGGCAACTATACTGTGACAGTTACAGAAAGCTCCTGTTTACAAAAAAAAGTAACTCATACAGTAACCATTAAACAAATAGGGGCATTCACTTCTATACCAATAATTAATAAAAGTTGCCCGGGAGCTAATAATGGCTCAATAAGTATAACCACAACGGGGGGGATTGCACCCTTTACTTATTTATGGTCGAATGGCGCACCCAATAGTACCAATAGTATCACTAATCTTTCTCCTGGCACTTATTCCGTTACAATTACAGATAGTGCAGGATGTACCAATAAATATACTTCGTTATTTGTGGATACAATAAATATAAATTACACTATTGATGGTTTTATTAAATGCTTTAATGATACGACTTCATTAAAAATAATTCCGTCCGGTGGTTTGTCACCATATTCAATTATTTGGACTAGTCCGGGTGCAACAGGACCATATATATATGGTGTTGGCACCGGAAATTATTCCGGAATAATTACTGATGCGAATGGTTGTCAAAAGACGTTCAGTTATACATTGACACAGCCTCCATTATTTACATCTTCTTCTAAGGCAAGTTCGGATTGTACTATTCCTAATGTAGGAACCATTATTGTTAATTCTTCAGGTGGAACTAATCCGTATACGTATATCTGGACAGGCTTTCCGGCTAATACTACAAATACAATCAATGGCCTGGTTTCGGGAATTTATACAGTAACAGTTAAAGACAAGAATCAATGTTTGAATATTCTAACAGATACTATATATAGCCCTTTTCAAGTTAATGCTTCTGCAAGCAACGATTGTACTATTCCTAATTCCGGAACTATTACGGTTAATCCTTCAGGTGGAGCTAATCCTTATACTTATGCATGGGCTGGGTTTCCGGTTAATAACACGAACACACTTAATGGTTTACCTTCCGGAACTTACACAGTAACAGTTAAGGATAGTAAACAATGTTCTATCACTCTTATTGATACCATTGCAAATAACCAACTTTTAGTAAATGGTACTGTAATAAATACTTGTTATAATGGGGCCAATGGTTCAATAACAGTCACTTCATCAGGAGGGGCAAGCAATAATTATCAATATTCGTGGACAGGATCCACTAATACCAGTGCTGTTTTAAGTAATTTACCTGTGGGTACTTATACGGTATTTGTTACCAGTACCGGAGCATGCAATACCTCGTCTGTTTTCGTTGTTAACGAAGATCCCATCATTGATACATTTAATTTACAGACAACATATTGTAAAGGAGAAAATACCGCTATTATTACTTTATCCAATATGAGTATAGCTCAGGCACCTTATCAATGGTATGATTTAGGAAATGTTATTCCCGGAGCAAACGAAAATAAATATAGTGGTCTTGTAAATAATTTAAACAACTATAGTTTAACGTGGTATTATGATGGCTGCGAGTATACCACATCAAAAATTGATAGCACTGTATTTCCTGCTCTCAGAGCTGCTACACCAGTAAATGTTTTTTCACCTGACAATGATGGAATTAATGAATTGTTTTACCCTTTTGTTGAGCTTACAAATACCGTAGGAGTTAATTATTTTGAAAGCTATAGTTTGCAAATATTTGACAGATGGGGAAATAAAATATTTGAAACATATGAATCCGGTAAAGGCTGGAATGGAACAACATCTAAAAATAAAAAGGCAGATGATGGAGTTTATTATTGGATAGCAAATGGAATGAGTAATTGCTCTGATGTTAAAGCAAAAGGTTTTGTTACTTTGGTTAGATGATATTGTCTGCTTATTCCTACCAGAATGCTCGCCAATATTTGATCTAAATTAATTGAAAATTATTCCATTAAAAACTCCAAACAAAACACCTTACCATTTCTGATAAGGTGTCTTGTTCAAATTTTGTTCAAAAAGAAATTCATCCGCCGCGGCGGATCGAAAATTTCATTCGTATCTTCATACCTTTTCTACGCCTTGAAGACGTAGCTATAATTGTTTTAAAACTTTACAATTGAATTAAGTTAATAATTATTAATCAAATCTTATAGTAGAAAAGATTTCAGGAAGCTCTGGTGCCCATTCATCAACCTGTTTTTCAAGGCAGTTAAAAGTAAATATTGCCATTCTATCATTAACAGATGTTGTTAACATCAAATTGTATATTTTTCCATCAGGAGTTGGTGAATAAAATTCAATTACAGCAAATGGTTGCTCATTAATAGTATCCATATTAATTTGCGAAACATTTTCGGAACCATAATTGGAACTAATAGCTGTTGAAGTCCTTGTAAGATATTCAGACAAATCAGATATCTTCAACGTTTTCTTCGTTATACTATATCCTATATTAACTGACATATCTCCATTGCAATACACTACATCAGGTCTATTTGCCCCAGGATATTTTTTCTTAATCTTCTCTTCATCCGCTTCAACTAATTCTTCAGGTACGTCTATGCTCATCCCTGACAACTTCTTTTTTACAGTTCCATTCATACTGCTATTTTGAACACTGTTAAGAGAATATCCTTCTTGCTCGATTCCATTGGATGAGTCTGTTGAATTATTGTTGCATGAACCAAGAATCAACAAGAAAAGTATAAACTGAGTAAGCTTAAATAGTTTCATTCTAAATTATTTTTTTCACGAATTCAAGAAAACTGGTTATATATTTATTAAATTTTCATCCACTTATTCTATACGATAAAATATTATTTAAAACTAAAATACAATTTAAAATATAGCAAAGATATTAGTTATCTTTTTACTAAACATTTATATATTTACGAAATAAACATAAAAATTTATTATCACTAAAAATAAATTGTCATGGGACTATTTGATATTTTTAAATCGAAACAAAACAAACAATATTTAAGCGAAGATATGTTTATATCGAATACAGCCGTTCAGATGGACGCAACTCCTAATACAATTACTCAATTAAGAAAAATCGGAGCATCGGAAGCACACAACTTAAAAGTTGAATTCTTTTTTTATACAAATACTAAGGAAAAGGCCAATCAATTAGCAAATCAGTTATTGAAAAAAGAATACAGCGTCGAATATTATTTAACTGAAGATGACAGTGCAACTTATATAATAACTGGTTGGACAACACAAATGAGAATGAACGAAAAAGCCTTACTTGCATGGACAAAGGAAATGTGTGAAATCGGTTACAAATATGATTGCGAATTTGATGGATGGGGAACCACACCCGACCAGTAGCATTCCCATCTCACTATAATATTCTCCTTTTTGATAATGCAATTTATCTTTTTTTGTAAATCAAATTAATAGGTTTCATACTTCTATCTACTAACAATTCATCTAAAAAATTAGGATCAAAATAGTCGTCCCAAGGCTTTAGTGCATTATAAGCGTTTAAAAAACTATCAACAACAGGAGCACTATAGAAAGAAGAACCATCCCATTTATTATTTCTATATTTTTCATTTGGATAACGATCTTTGGAAATCTTAATAGGATTATTTCCAACAACTTTCCATTCTCCATAATCTAAATTCTCCCTTGAGCAAGCCAATAATGAAATTAGATGATCTTCTTTGCAATAATTTGCAATATTTAAATTAGATATGTCATCAACAATTTCGTTATATAATGCACAACGAACTGTGTTGGGCGTTTGCAAATCCAAAACTTGACCTACTGAAAACTTCCCATTTTTTAAGGGAACCAAAAATATATCCCCATTATTCCATATTTTTTTTTTTCGCATATCTATTAATTAATACTTATTAACAAAATTAATACAATTCTTCTATAGGTCCTTTTAATTTTGTCAAATTCTAGTTTTTATATTTTAAAATTTAGCTCGTATTTTCCTTTTAGGATATTTGCGTTTTTTAGGAAGACGATTTTTGATCTTATTTCCCAACTTTTTTAATTTTTTGAATTGAGGCAAACGTTTATTTCCGGTAGGTCGTTCTATTTTTCCCCCAGCTTTTATATAATCTTTATCATTCAGTTGATATCTTTTATTCTCTAACGTTCCTCCATAAATTTCGGGTCCCCCCTTCTTTCTAATCCAGTTTTCTTCAGCTAAATCTGCCATTTTAGAATCAACGGTTTCTAATTGATCCATTTTATATTCGGCTTTATTTTTTCTCTGATGCTCTATTTTTCGTGCCTCATTATCAAATTTCTTCTTTATTGTTTGTCCAACATATTTTTTTCCTGTTTTAAGATCCGTTCTTAAATAAATTACGACCTCTTCCGATTTGTCTATCGCTTTTTTTGTTTTATCACGCGCAACTCTCTTCGCCGCTTTTTTGGTAATGCTAACAACCTGGTCCCCATGTTTAACCGCCATTTTTGCAGATATTTTAGCAATTTTGGCTGCAGCCCGTGCAACATCACCTCCAGGAATGAGCATCATGGCTCTGTCAAGTGCTGATAATTTATTACCTGCAAGATCATAACCAACGCCTGCTTCAACAACATTCTTTATGTCTCCTAATACCGGAACAAAATCAAGAGCTGTTGAAAGTAAATCAAGCCAAATGGGAGGTTCTGAACCTAAGCCATTGTAATCAATTAATGAAATTGGGCTATTAGAAGCAAAACAATATGGCGTTTGAGATGGATAATCCTCTTCATCCGGATCTGTACTAAAGAACCTGCCTAACCTTGCAGAGTACATTCGTTCATCAAAATCGTAATCATCACTATTAATACCATCTTCTTTTTCCTTCCCATTAAAGCCATAGCGGTAGCTAGAGCTACCAAAGAATCTACCCGGCATTACAGAACCGAATGGATAGTAATCTTAATTCGCTACTACTTAATAATCAACAATTTACAAAGAACTAAAAAATTGAAAATATGTAAAAGATGCAAAAAAACACTGTTTTTTTTGATGGTAATTTCATCAAAAATTACAATAAAAATTTACGAAAATTAATTTGAAGCCAATTCTTTACTTTTTAACTGCTCAAACATTTTTTCCGTTTCGGTATCCATGTATTTTGGCAAAGTTGTTCATAATGAAAAAACTCCTTACTATTAAGTTATTTTAGGAAAGGGCAAGGAAAGAACAGACACCATGTCAGATTTTGAGCTGCTCCATAGCTTAAGTATAGATAAAGCATAGATAGTGTATGGATAGTGTATAAAAAATACATGCGCAATTTTCAAAAAACAAGTCAGCTTGTCAGACAATTTGGGTAGCTTTATTTGTATTGCCGTCCCTACGTGAATTAATGAGTAGTTGTCAATTCCTTTGCCTTCAACTGATCAAAAACTTTCTCCGTTTCCGTATCCATATATTTTTGTGACAATTGCACATAACGGAAAAACTCCTTGCTGTTTGGTGCATGGCCGGAAATTTTACGCACCAGGTTCTCGGGCATGTGTAAACACAGCATGGTGGTAATGGCCGTTCTACGCATTGTGTGACTGGTGATCAGGTCGCAAAAGCGATAGCTTTCTTTTGTTTTAGGGTTTTTGAATACCTGTACCGGGATACCTCTGCGCTGCCTGGTTTTTGTTCGTTGATCCACCCAGCTTGTACGTTCTATCAATGATTTGATGTTCAGGTTAAAACGCGCATTTGAGATTTCCGGGAAAATGGTTTTCCTGTTCCTGGGATATTTATCAATGATAGCTATTGCATAATCAGGCAATACAATACGTGTTAAGGTATTTGTTTTTTGCGAGGAAACTTTCAAATAATACTTTCCATTTACACTTTCAATATTAGCATGGGATATCCTGAAGATATCTGAAACCCTCAATGCCACAGTGCAGCCAAATACAAACATGTCTTTGGTTTTCTGTAAATGCTCAGGCAGCGAAGCTTCAAACTCTTTATTATATATTAAAAAGTTCAATTGCTCGGGTAGGAGGGTGATGATTTCAATGTCTTCGCTTTGTGCATAAAACGATTTATGGAAATTACCAATGTTCATTTCCCGTTCTTCATTCAGGTAATTGAAAAAAGCACGCAGTCTTTTTATATTACTGCCTACATAATTGTCAAAGCAATTACAATCATCATATAAATAATCGGTAAATCCTTTGTAAAATAATTTCCAGTATTTCTTTTCGGCCTGCAGTTCCCCCCCGTAGGCGCTAAGCTCCAGCTTAGTGACGTACCTTACTGGTAAGCTCTTGCTTACCTTTTATTTTTATCAGATTCTTTCATCCAACTTAATAGGACCATTTTCATTAGCACTGCTCATCCTCCATTCATGTGGTTGATTTACAAATCCTGCTTCAACCGGATTATAATGAATGTAATCAACCTTTTGCTGAATTAATTTGTTAGTGTACAGAAAGAATGGATGGTTATCATGCTTCCAAAATTGCATATCCTGTTTTTGAGGGCTTATCTTCCCATAGCATTCAAACTGATTTAATAACCATTCTTTCCTGCTTTCCTGAGGATTTTCTGAAATGGCTTTTATAAGCTGCTTGGCCGTAAAGGATTTCATATCTCTTAAAATATCGGATAGCTCATTTTTTTCGGAGTATGTAATAAAATGCACATGGCTTGGCATAATACAATAACAGTATATTTTAAGATTTTTATTCTTTTGGCAATATTCGATACTGTCAATTAAAATATCCTGGTATTCTCTTCTGGTAAAAACTTCTAACCAGCCAACAACGCTAAAGCTAACAAAATATAACCCATCGCTGTCTGTTTTGTATTTTTCTGACATACAGCACAAATATAAAACAAAATGTAAGCAGAGCTTACAGGTTATCTGTGTCACTAAGCTGGAGCTTAGCGCCTACTGTCATAAAAAGCCTGTTGAGATTTTGTGAAAAAAAAGAAAGATTTTTGACATTAACTGTTTGTAACTTCATACCATTTAGCCCTAAGCTAGAGCTTAGCGCTTACAAGGGAGATCCTGTTATTAACAGAACTAATGGAGTACCAACTAGTGCCACAGTTACCTCAAGGTTTCATTTTGTTAATGGGAATGAAAGTGGTGTTGATGCAGTCGATCCTGATGCTTTTACTGCTTATCAAACCTATTATCAAACTCAACTTACAACCGATTTAGCAAATAGAGTATATACATTTACTGAAAATGGTACAACTTATACTGTTCCATTAAATTTTAACTTTACATTTGATGCTAATGCAAGTGTGCAAAATCCAACTAATGCAGATAATTTTATTTATGTTGTAACTGGAGCAACAACTCCGGTTTCAAATTCTGTAAAAGGAGGGACTGTTTCTCATATGAATATTAATGATAGAGGAATAACTGCAACTCATGAATATTTACATTTAATGGGTTTAGAAGATAGGTATCACTACTTGGCTCTTTTTGCTCCGAGATCAAAAAGTGCATTTCAAAATACTAGAGTTACAATTCCTATGAATTTTAATGGCGGATATGATACACAATATGAAGGAAATAGAAATGGAAATATGTTTGGAGGTGGGGGCAATGCAATAACTGATATGCAATGGGGTATAGTAATGTCAGGACGGATTGAAAATGTTCCTCAAACACAAGCAATAATACAAATTAACAGTAGCACAACAGCAGGCATAGCAAGTGCAAGTTTCAGTATAGCAAATGGAGGTATATTATATAACGGGAATAATCGAGCTATAAACACAAATTTAACAGGCGCCTACTTAAATAATGGAACCCTCAGAACAACAAGAGGTTTAGGGATGCGATATAACATTTCTCCAATACCAGGGACTACTCCTAATAGGAATAGTATTAACAATAGTACTATAGTCAACGATAGACTAAATGGCAGGTAAGTTTATGATGAGATCATGTTTTATTTTATGTCTTATTTTAATTACAAAATATAATTTAGGACAAATTAATTTGTTGTTATTATATAATGATTCAATAAGAGATTCATATAAAAACACTTTATTTTTTTCGCAGTCTGATTATATAATAAAATCAATAGATTCAATTGCTTTTATCCCCAAAAATGTAAAGGGATTGATAATCAATGCTTCTATTAAACGAAGCCATAAAAAAATAAACGGCTCAATTGGAGATTTTAAAGAATTAAAAATTTTAGATGCCAATTTTGTTTCCAATAAAAAAATCCCCAAAGAAATACTCAATTTAAAGAGTATGCAAGCATTTACATGTAATTGTATTTTTTTACATTCCTTACCTAGTTCGTTTAGCAAATTGGATAGTTTAAAATTTTTAGATTTAACTATATCTAATCTGAAGAAAATACCTATCCTTCCAAATAACATAGTGTATTTAGGTTTAGGGTCGAATCATTTAAAAATACTACCAAATCAAATTCTTAAATTAAGTCAGTTAGAATACTTTAAATTAAACTTCAATAAATTAGAGAAATTTCCTTATGATTTAAGTACGCTTGATAATTTAAAACTTTTGGATGTTACAAGCTATAAAAAATTCACTTTGAATTTTGAAATGTATAAATTTAAAAAACTAGAAGATCTATCTCTAAACATTGATTTAGATACCAATAATATTGACATCTTATCAAAAATGAAATCATTACAATCATTATGTATTTATAATAATTATAAAAATGGTGAATTTGAATATGATAAATCCTCTTTAAAAAAGCTTAATTTTCTTAAAAAATTAATTATTTCATCTTGTGAATTATGGACGGATGATTATAAACAAAATATGAAAGAATTTTTATCAAAAATTCTTTCTTCTACAGAAATTATTATTCAGCCATAGTAATTTGTAGACTTCGCAGATGCAGAAATGTTGCGAAAGGAACTACTAAAGCAAAACTTTTTCTTTTACTTACAAGTTAAACTAACACTTTATCAATGTTAGGTGATTTTTATTCCTAACATTGTAGTGGCTGTTTGTATTGTATTATTTGTAAATTGCAATTGTTATACCTGTTTATGTTACGAACTACCCTCATTCTATTGTTAATTGGAGTGGATATTTTAAATGCCCAAACCAATTGGACTATTAAAAACCCATTTGAGCAGAAGAATTTTATTGAAAACAAAGGACAGTTGGATGAAAAAAAAATACCCAATGGAGAAGCAGTTTTATTTGCAGCACATATTGACGGGCTTAATTATTATTTCACAAAAACCGGTTATGCAATTGGTAAAGTTGAGCAAATAGAACGCACAAAGGAGGAATTAAAAGAATTGGAAAAGCTGATACCAATTGCCAGAAATGAAGAAAAGGAAGAAGGAAAAAAGTTAAAATATAAAAATATTGAAAAATTTCATGAACTAAAATGGCTGCTTACGAATCCTAATGTGGAAGTTGTTTCCGAAAATAAAGTAAGTAACTATTATTCCTATTCTGATTTAAAAAGCTCCGATAAAAAAGGAACTATAAAAGCAAATGCATATAAAAAATTAATCTATAAAAATATTTACCCCAATACTGATATTATATTTGAATTTCCGAAGGATTCAATAGGTATTAAATACAGTATATGTCTTCGCCCCGGAGCAGATTTTTCTAAAATAAAATTCACTTTCCCTGGAAATAAGCAAATTCAATTACAAAATGATAATCTTGAAATTGAAAGCGTGCTTGGAAAAATAATTGACCATAAACCAATTTCTTATTTAGCTGATGAAAAAACAACAATAAAAAGTGAATTTGAAATTTCAGGGAATGAAATAGGCTTTAAATTAAAAAAGTATAAAAAAAACAAAACAGTAATCATTGATCCATGGGCGGTTACTCCTAATTTTAGCGGAAATAACAATGCATTCGATGTAGATTATGATAATCAGGGAAATGTATATGCTTATGGGGGGGCAGTCACTGGTCCATTTGTGTTATTAAAATATGATTCCGCTGGACTACTGATATGGAGTTACACCCCCACTTTATTTTCATTTCCGTATCCTGTTTATGGTGATTTTGCAGTTGATCGCAATTCCAATAATATATATTTAGTAGAAGGATTTAATTATATTTCTGGTGCTCAGGTTGTTAAAATTAATTCAAATGCTACGCAATTAGCTACTTTTTTAGGTAATTCAAAGTTTGAGGAAATGTGGCGCATTGCATTCAGTAAATGTACCAGCCAGGCAGTAATTGGCGGCGGCGGCACAACTAATCCTACAAACCAAACTTGTTATTTAGACACTAATCTTACTAACCTTTCACCGGTTCAATATGTACCCACATTGGGTTGTTGCCATGATGTTAATTCATTAACACTTGATAATTATGGTAATTGTTACCAAATCCCCAGCCGTACGTTTGTTTCAATCCCATCTAATGGAATATTTAATAATACGTTGTTGATAAAACTTCCTTTACCAGCACTTTTGCCAATTAACTTCATTTTTTATACTTATTATAAATTAATAGAATCGGCGATAAATATTTTTTATTGTTATTCTAATGGTTAATTTGAATAAGGGTATAATGG
>JBQTHQ010000027.1:0-8588 GCA_052389695.1 Bacteroidota bacterium
TCACATGATAAAAACTTTTCTTTAATCCACTGCCGCCGGTATTATCTGCATCTGTAAAAGTGGCTGTGAAGTTTTGGGTGACAAAACCATTGGGTGTACTGATTGAAGTGGTTGGGGCGGTAACATCACTAGGTGGGGGTGTTGAACCGCATGGACTAGCAGTATAAGAAGATCCTGAAACAGGAACTCCATTATTAGTTGACACATCACAAAATTTAACTGCAATGGATTGATTATACCAGCTTCCATAAGTACCCGCATTCATTACCTGAAAATGCAAATGAGCTCCGGTAGAACATCCTGAACTACCACTTTTTGCAATAATTTGCCCTTGTGTAACTTTGTCGCCAACATTTACCAAAGCACCATTTTGAGTTAAGTGCAGATATAAAGCAGAAGTACCATCTCCATGATCAACCACTACTCTATTTACATCATTGCAATTACCTGTGTTATTAAAATCAACAAAAGATTCTACTACATGAGAAACAGTTCCTGCTCTTGCAGCACAAACTGATGAATTGATAGGCATTCCAATATCAAATGCATAATGAGGTATGCCTGTATGACTTGTTGAACCGCCATTGCCTTGTGTGCAGGTATATGTTGCTCCATTTGGATAAGGCAATTTGTAAACAGCTGCAGGTGGAGGCGGCGGTGTAGTGCTGCCATTTGAAGTCCAGTTTGCAACCCATCCTGAAGATACTACAGAACAATCTGAACGGAACTCGATTAACAATGAGCCCCCTGTTGAGTTAATTGTTGCCGGAGGAATAGTGCCTGTATATTTACCGATCAATGGTGCAGCAGTAGTGCTTCCGTTATAGATCAGTATATGATCTGCATTGGCTTCCATATTAAAACTACTGAAAGTCAAAGTAACTTTAGATGCTCCTGTAGGGCTTATTAAAGTAAAACGTCTTTCTGCATTCGCATAATTTCCACTTTGTCCTCCGCTATCATAAGTAGTACCACTAGCAGCAGTCAATGGGGTTACGGAAGGCATTGGGTTCAACAAAAGGTAATAACGTTTCCAATCCCAATAAACACCCGGATCGGTATGTCCTCCGTTTGGAAATTGATTGTGTCCTTTGATACGGATACACTGATCAACCAAACATGAGGTATAATTACCTTTGCAGCTGATACCATACCAGCATGTTAAAGGGCTGATGCCTTTTCTTGCACAAATATTACGAACCAAAGCAGATGAGGCATTATACGTAGCTGTGGTATACCAACCGTCTTGAAGAATGTATCCTTCATGTTCAAGTCCAATAGTGTAAGAATTTTCAGTATATACGTGGTGAGCGGTATTACTTTCTAATACCATTTGTGTTATTTGTCCATCGGATGAGCGAAGTACATATTCAGAGGATGTATAATATGGATTATTGCAAGAAGCGAACCATGAAATAGTTCCGGCATATGTTCCGTCCTGTTGATGTATGGCTATAGCTGTTACTGCCATTGAACGGCCAACATCGTAGTTATTCGGACAAGCTGCTACCCATAAAGCAGGCCCATAATCGGGACTCATCATGCCGGCTAATTTTCCCCCGGTATATGTATCTCCACTTCTGTTACTCACACCTTCTTCTGAAACAACAACACTTGAAGCACTTAATACGTTATAATTTTCCTGTCCAAAAACATTAATAAAATCTATATTGCGTTGAGGAATGTTATATAATGTTTGATTTTGCGGTTTATTAAGAAAGTCAAGTACAGTGTAAATGTGAGCATTTAAAGCGAAATCCTGTCCTATAGTAATTTCACTGCGTTCTGAACTTACAGGTAATTCGCTTAATTCAACCAGGACAGGAACCTGAGCTTCGATGGAATTGTTGGTAATGCCTGCTTGTTTTTTTAAAACACTGTATGCTTTTGCATAAGCCAAAATATTTTTTTCGGGGCTTTCAATAATTTCTTCAATAGTATATCCTGAAAGTTGTGAAATAGTAACAAGGTTATTTCTAAATATATCTTTACCATCTAAAGTCAAGCCCATGATACCATATGCTTTTGGCAAACCTATACAACTATGAGCTTCTCCTTCTTCATGTGTAATATGGTGAAAACGGGTGTTTGTAAAAGCGATAGCTTCCAAAACTCCTCTTGGAACTTCAGGATACTGTTTATAAGCTTCTTCAAAAAAACTATTATTCTCATTAAAAGAAGCAAAATTATTAGCAATTGCCTGATCCTCAAAGACTTGTGCCGATGCGAACTGAACAATAACTGCAAATACGAAGAATAAGATGATTTTTTTCATGGGTTTTCGTTTTTTTAAGTTAATATTTCTTATTTTTTAAAATTTAAAGTCGGTATAGAAGGCTATTATTGCTTATCTATAGGCTAAGGTCATACAATATCTATCTGAAAGCAAACCACATTTATGGGCTTCCATAGTATGCTTTTTTTGCAAAAAATGGTCTGAATCGCTTTATTTGCTTCAAAAAAAGCATAACAAAAAATAGTTTCTCAACGATACTTTTGGAAATATTAGGTCAATGATTTAAGTAATCAGCTAAAAACAGGGAGAAATGATGGAGGCAATAAATATATAATTGCCTGAAATTAAGTAAGATAAAAGATAGATTTTACAAAGGATAGGGGTAAAAATCGGGAATAATGGAAATCAATAATTAAAATTCAACATATTTTACAGGCAGGCTCTTCACGAGCTTTGCAAATTCTAAACCTGACTCTTTCATATCGGTATCACGTTTATCATAATTCCAAATGATCTCGGCTTCGTAACCTTCTTTGTGCATTTTTTCTATTTGGATAAAAATATCCAATATAAATTTTGCGGAAGTAGAATTAAAATAATCAAGCTGGAATTTAAGGCTTATTTTATGAGATTTCCCAAATTGATTTTTCTGAAAATAAAGTACAGAACTATAATTGCTAAACCAGTTTATAATGGGATTATAAAATTTGGATGTATTTTCCGGCCTTGATTCACCTGATATTTCAAATGTATTGCTTACAGAATCAAGTACGACCTTGGGGGTAGTTTGTGTACCTTTTAACACTATGGAATCCATGTTCTTTTTATTGTTTAATAAATTTATCAGTGCGTTGCAAAATTAACTTTCTTTTTATAATGTAAACAATTTTTATTTATTTAAAATTGTTTGTAAAATAAAAAATGACGTTTCATTCGAGTAGGGGATAAACTCATAATTTAGTTGACAACCCGAACGAATAGATATATCGACAATTCCCAAGCCTCCCCCCTGGGGCTTCTTTTCAAGTAATTTTTTCTCATAAAGTGATCTTAATTCGTCCTTATTCAACAAGTTCACTTCTGACAGCCTTTGTTTAAGAATATTCACCTGCTTATTTAAAACAAGATTCCCGGTTTGAATTTTAAAATGATTGTCTTCGCTGGAAATAGCAAAAAAAGAAGATCCGTCCTTACCATTCAATTCATTTTTTTGGGGATCAGTAGCATGTCTTGTAATGTTATCCATCGCCTCAACCACAACCGCATAAGCCTTTTTCCTAAATTGGTAATCTGTATCTGTATTTTCAAGGATCTTTTTTACAAAGAAAAGCAGATCAGTGACTGTTCCATAGGTAAAATTTCCCCTGAACGACATAATGATATTACGATCTGTTATGAATTTATGAATTTCTTTCATTTATGCTCCTTTAATTTTTATTGTTAATCATATTCGTATACCCATTATACAGATATCATCTATTTGCTCTTCTTCACCTTTCCACTCATTAAATTTTTTCAAAATAATTTGTTGTTGCCCTACACAATTTAATACTGAGGCCTCCTGCAGCATTTCTTTGAAAGGGGCAATAAAAAAGCGTTTGTTTTGCGGGCCGCCTTTCTGGTCTTTATAACCATCCGAGAATAAATAGATCATATCGCCCGGCATAAGTTTTTCTTTTCTTAATGAAAATTTATCTCCTGATAAATTTCCAATGGGCATGGCATCTGTTTTTAATTCAATTATTTCTTTTGTTCTAACAATTAAACCCGGATTTCTGGCGCCACTGAACTCAATTTCATTTGTTTGCTTGTTGATCTTTACCAATGCCATTTCCATTCCATGTTTCACAAAACCTACATCTCCTTCAACTCCCATCGTTTCTACTATCGCTTTATTCAGTTCATCCAAAATCAGGGAGGGAGAAATAATTCTTTTTTCACTTACAATTCGCTCCAGATGATTATATCCATGCAATGACATGAATGCGCCCGGAACTCCATGTCCGGTACAATCTATTACTGAAAACAACAACTCATTACCCAGATCCTTTACCCAATAAAAATCACCGCTTACGATGTCCTTAGGCAAAAATAAAACGAATGAATCTTTAAAAACGCGTTTCATTAATTCAGGTTTGGGCAATACAGATTCCTGTATGGTCAATGCATACGTAATACTATCAGTGATACGTTCATTTTTTTCATCTACTATCTTTTTTTGATCCTGAATAATTATTTTTTGCTGGCGCGTAATTCGCAAGGAACGTAAAATAAATCCTGTAAATACAAGTGCCAGCAATAAACCGATCACCACAAACAAAATGACCAACCGCTGTTTTTGAATATCTGCTTCTTTGATCTGTTTATCTTTTTTTAATAATTCAATTTCCTTTGCTTTATTATCAGCTTCCAACTGTTTCTTAAAAATTTCATCTTGTTGTGCTTTTATTTTAAATTCTTTCACCTGATTTTCAATGCTCAGTTTTTCAATTTCTTCTATTGATTTACTGTTTTGCTCTGACAAAGAACTTATTTGCTGCATCTGTTGCTCCTTTTCCATCACCAGCTTTTGTTTTTCTTTTTGTGAATATTCTGTTTGTGATCTCTGGAAATTACTTGCATTCTTCTTTATTGTTTCAATGTTTTTTGAAATAAGATCTGCTTCCGAGTTCATCTTATTCTTTCTGGCAATGTCTATCGCTTTGTTCAGAAAATTATATGCTTCATTAAAATTACCCCAGTTAGAATAGGTGCTCCCCATCCTGTTCAACACATTCACTACCATCCGGGAATCCCTTAATTCTTCGAATCCTTTTAATGATTGATCATAGTAATTTACAGCGTTCTCAAATTTCTTTTGATTAGAATAAGTGTCTCCGATCTCCATCAGGATACTTGCAATTCCCTTTTTATCTCTGGCTAACCTATAATTGGATAATGATTTTTGATTGACGTCAATAGCTTCCTGTTGTTTTCCTTCTGCAAGATGAATATCTGCGATACGGTTCCATAAAAAAGCGGCATTCTGATATTGTTTATACTGTTCAAATAATATCAATGCTTCTTTAAAATTGATAATTGCTTTTTTATAATTACTTTGAACAGTATATCCTTCTCCAAGGTTTATCAAAGCATTTGCTTCTTCATTTATATCGTCAACAGCCTTAGCCGCTTTGAGTGCCTGATCGGCATAATTAATACTTTTATCGGGAGAAGATTTAAGGGATGCTTCTGATAATTGATTAAGAATATATGGTTTGTCTTCCGCCGGAGCGGTTTTTAATTTATCTTCTAAATCTTGTACAGACTGTGACAAACCCTGTGAAAGGGATAGAAAATAACAGACCATGAAAAGAAATAGGAGCTTTTTAAAATGCACTTTAAAACAAGTTATTATCATTTATATTTTTTAATAAAAGTATCCAATATATGACGAACAAATTATTTCATATTATTTATTTCTACAACAAGGAGCTCTGTTCTGCGGTTCAGCGTTCTGCCTTCTTCAGTGTCATTGCTGGCAAGAGGTTTCGAAAACCAATAACCGGTAAACGTAACACGTGAAGATTCTATCCCGTTAGTAACCAGATAATCCATTACTGATTTAGCCCGGTCTTTTGATAATTTCAAGTTATAGGCAACAGAACCTTTATTATCCGTATGCCCTGAGAGTTCTATTTTTAAACTTGGATATTCTTTTAACATCTCTATTAATCTGAGTAATTCGGGTTTGGAATCATCACGCAATGAGCCATTTGCAAAATCAAAAAAGATATTGTTCAACACTACATTTTTTCCTTTCTCCATTCTTTTCAACACATTTCTGGTAAGCACGAGTGGATTTTTTTCGGAAGTAACATCCAGGTTAATGGATTGAAAAAGGTATCCTTCAGCCGACATGACCAGTCCATAATTTTTTCCGGGTTTTAATTTTGAAGAAAATTTTCCGGATTTATCCGTTTTTGTTTTGATGACTACTTCCCCTGTAGCATTATTAATTACTTCAATAGTTGCCATCACCGGATTTCCATCTTCGTCCAGCACTTCACTTTCTAATAAAATAAAATCCTTTCGTTTGAGCTTTATATCCAGATCGATTTTCTTGAAATCTTCTTCTTCTGAAAACGCAAACTCTCTGGTGTAAACCTCATAATCATCTGTTATCACCTGCATCTTATAATTTTCTCCCGGAAGCAGCAATACTGAAAATTCCCCTGTTGTACTGTTTGATTCTTGCGTTGAAACTATTTCCTGTGTTTTGGTATTAACAAAATAAATTTCAGATCCTACCCCATGATTATTTTGATCCATGATATTTCCTTTCAACAGTGTTAACTGAGGAGGTGTATACACAGTAAATTCAATCTTATAAATATCTTTTTCTCCAATACCTCCTGCTTTTGCAGATGTATAATACCCTGTTTTACCATCCACTGTAATTACAAAGTACACATCGTCATTAATAGTATTTATTGGCATCCCTACATTTACAGGCGAAAGCCATTTTCCATTTTCGAATGTAGATTTAAAAATATCATACCCCCCCATGCTATTATGTCCCTTTGAACTGAAATAAAGTGTTTTTCCATCCGGATGAATAAAAACACCTTCTTCATTTTCTTTTGTATTAATCGCTGAACCGATGTTTTCCGCTTTACTCCAATTTCCGTTTTGATCCATTGTACTAAACCAGATATCACTATTACCACTGCATCCTTTGCGATTACTGCAAAAATAAATGGTACGTCCATCCTTTGAAACACTAGCAGAAGATTCTATATAATCACTATTTATAGGCTTTGGAAGTTTTACCAGTTCGGTCCAATTTCCTTCTTTCAGTTGAGATTGGTAAATATCTCCATTGCCATTCACATCATCCTGATACAAAAGCATTGTTTGGCCATCACCGGAAAGTGCAATTGCCGAACTGAATCTATTTGGCTGATTGATTGGTTCTTTCATAATTTGAGGTTCAGACCAATTTCCGGTCTTCGAATCATACTCCGATTGATAAATATTTTCCCTGCCTGCTTTATTTTTTTTTATTTCTTTTTCTGTAACAGGTTTACGGGAAGTAAAAATCATGCGTAAACCATCTTCAGAAATTACCGGACCATAATCCGCAAAAGCAGAATTAATCGGCTTACCTAGCGCACTAACCGTAACGATCACAGAATCCATTTTTTTTTGCCCGGTCATGGGAACTATAAAATAAAAAGAAAACAGCACAGTTATAATCAATCTTTTTTTCATCCAAAATTTTATTTAACTAAATCGCGCATGAGATCTGTTCTGAAATGCATTCGGTGTAATGAACCTAAGTGAAATTTCAAAACCTCCTTTTGAATTACTTGCTTTTTTTAAAGATGAAAAATTAATATCATAACTAAACCCAATTGAATAATGTGACAATTCAAATTTTATTGTACTGATTACTGCATCCCCTGCCCTATAAAAACCACCCAATGAAATGGCTGCAGGACTTTTGTTGACTTTGCTTTTTGAATTTTCTTTTAAGATGTATTGGACCATCAAACCTCCGTTAATTTGCCTTGAAGCACCTTGTTGAAAAAATATACAGGATGGTTTCAAAATAATATTTTTATTATTTATACCAATTGACGCATCTCCATGTAAAATAATTTTTGCATGCAATTTTTGTGATTGATCAGCATAAAAAGAATACACCGGTTCTTGCGGATGGAAAACGGAAGCTCCAATATTTATTTTTCGTGAATTATCTAAAGTGATATAAGGCTCGTCTGCCCCATAGCTATATTGAATTCCGGCTCCCATATCGGGATATGCAAAACTAGACAGAGCTACAGGCTCCCCGCTTGATACGTTTGCATCGTAATTCATTCCATTGTATTGGCTCCCCCAGCTTAAGTTTGCAATTGAAATACTTCGTTGAGCATAACCAAACATTATTCCTGCAGAGATCAGATTTTTTTTGTCAATATTAATTATACCTGATAATGACAACCCTGCCTGATTTGACTTCAAGCTGGCATCGCCCGATTTATCATTAAAAAAATCAATACCTAAACCCAACTGATGTTTTTTCTGTACCAAAAATTTGGCGTCAGCCGAAACAGCGAATGTTTTATAAGATGCGCCTACACTTTGCCATTGATTTTTATAATTTGTTACTATTCGTAAATCATGCTGAACTCCTGCATTTGCAGGGTTCAACAACAATGGAGTTTCATCATATTGCGAAAAATGTACGTCCTGCGCATGAGCCTCACCCCCGGCCCCACTCCAAAAGAGAGGGGGGAAAAGAGTAATTATAAATATGATAACACTTTTTTTAATTAAATTTTTTTTTGTCCTCCCCTATGGGGAGGCC
>JBQTHQ010000028.1:0-4244 GCA_052389695.1 Bacteroidota bacterium
ACAAAAAATTGATATAATTTTATCTTGGGTTAGCATTGGTTTTGTTTTTTTAGTTGTGCAAAAACAAAATTACTTAACCTTTGGCTAACCCTTAATTTCAAAGAACTTTAACTAGCAACTTGAATTAATTAATCACCTGCTCCATCATATTTGCGGGCAATTGGCGATATTCATATTGCTGAGTGCGTAACTGGGGTTCAAAACCGGCTTCAATTATTGCTTCCTGAATTCCCTTTGCTGTAAAACGATGTGGCGCTCCTGCCGCGGAAACTACATTTTCTTCGATCATGATACTTCCGAAATCATTTGCTCCTGCATGCAAACACAGCTTAGCAACATCTTTACCAACGGTGAGCCAGCTGGCTTGTATGTTAATTATATTGGGCAGCATGATACGGCTCATGGCCAGCATGCGGATGTATTCATCACCGGTAACGTTATTGGTAATGCCTTTGTGATGTTTTAATAATGTTCCATCATCCTGGAAAGGCCAGGGAATGAATGCCAGAAATCCCTTCGCATCTTTCGGCTTTTCACTTTGCACTTCACGTATCAATGCCAAATGTTCAAAACGTTCTTCAATGGTTTCAACATGTCCGAACATCATGGTAGCCGATGTAGTAATATTTAACTTATGTGCCGCACGCATCACATCCAGCCATTCACGGCCGGTACATTTCCCTTTGGAGATCAGCCTGCGAACACGGTCATTTAAAATTTCAGCGCCTGCTCCCGGCAAACTATCCATTCCTGCGGCTTTCAACGCTTTTAATATCTCTGTATGTGTTGATTTTTCGAGCTTGGTAATGTGCGCGATCTCAGGCGGTCCAAGCGCATGTAGTTTTAAATTCGGATAAAGGCTTTTCAATTCTTTAAATATATCCACATAAAATTTCAAACCTAATTCAGGATGATGCCCCCCTTGCAATAAAAGCTGGTCGCCACCCAATTGAAAGGTTTCTTCTATCTTTTTTTTATAGGTTTTAATATCGGTAATGTATGCTTCTTTATGCCCCGGTATGCGGTAAAAATTGCAGAACTTACAATTGGCAATACATACATTGGTAGTATTCACATTCCGGTCGATCTGCCAGGTAACTTTACCGCCTGTTCCGTTCTCTCTAACAGAATCGGGCTTCTGAATTTTTCGCAATTCATTCGCAACAAACATCAGGTCAGCAGTAGCCGCATTCTTAAATAAATAAACTCCTTCTTCAATTAATAAGAATTCGAAATTTAATGCGCGTTTTAAAAGAGGCTGAACTTGTGAATTCATTTTTTGTTGTTCGATACTTACAAAGATACACCTAAGTTTTAGAGCCTGAAATTTTAATCAAATAAAGTTTAATAAACTTTGGTATTGCAAGCGCAAAGTCTTCGATCCCGCATGAAATTGCGGGAACCTTGCGCGCGGCCATCTTGAGCTTGTCGAAACATGTGCGAAGGGTTCTGAATATAAATATTTGTGTGGATTTTAATTTTTTTTACATTTGCCCCGTTTTGTGAAATACAAAACTTATTTATGCGCTTCATTTTTTTTATTTTATTTTTTCCTTCATTCGTTGCAGCACAAATAACCGACAATTTTTCTGATAACGATTTCAGCGCCACTCCTTCATGGAATGGCGACTCCATTGAATTTATTGTGAACGCATCACAGCAGTTGCAGTTGAACAATACGGTTGCCGGGGCCAGTTATCTTTCAATCCAAAGTTCGATCTCATCATTAAATGATACAGAGTGGCGTTTTTATATCAAACAATCTTTTTCTCCATCTTCAAGTAATTACGGAAGAGTTTATTTGGCATCTGATCAGGCTGATCTCGAAGGTTCATTAAACGGTTATTACCTGCAATTCGGAGAATCAGGAAGCATGGATGCGATCGAATTATTTCGTCAGGCAGGATCAACCGGCACATCTGTCGCACGTTGCAGCAATGCACAAATTGCCTCCTCATTTGTTATGGGAATAAAAGTAACGCGTGATACATCAGGCAATTGGAGTATTTATGTGGATGCTGCAGGCGGTACAGCTTACATATTAGAAGCTTCAGGTATCGACAATACTTTTTCGACCGGAAATTATTTTGGCATAAGTACCGTTTATACTGCAAGTAATTCCAATAAATTTTATTTTGATGATTTTTATATTGGCCCAATAATCATAGATATATCTGCAGCAACTATTGTTTCATCCACAATGATCTCCGATACACAAGTGGACATACTATTTAATGAAAATATTGATCTGAGCACTTCACAAACCGCCAGTAATTACAATGTTGATAATGGAATAGGAAGTCCTTCGATTGCTGTTCGGGATGCAGGTAATTTCAGTTTGGTGCATTTAACTTTTGAAAAAACTTTTGTTAGCGAAGTTTATTATACACTCACCTCCACGAACATAAAAGACTTTAATTCGAATGCTATTACTAGTGAAGCCACTAAATTTTCTTATTACCGAATTAAACCATTGGACCTGGTGATCAATGAAATTTTATTTGATCCTAAAACCGGTGGAGTTGATTTTGTGGAAATTTATAATCGTTCAACCAAGCCTATCAATCTAAAGACAATCACTATTTCCCAATACGATACCATTAACAATGTATTGATGAGTGTTTCAAATATTTCTACAAACAGCTACCTGATTTTCCCTCAAGAATATTTAGTGCTGAGTGAAAATAAATCGGCAGTAAAAGACCAATATCGCAGTACGAATCCAAATGGCTTTTTGGATCTTAATAATTTGCCGTCCATGAATATTGCAGGTGGAACTGTTTGCTTGGCAAACGGTTCAAGCATTATTGATTTTTTAACTTATTATGAGGATATGCATTTTCCATTGTTAAACAGCACAAAAGGAGTTTCATTGGAGCGTATAGATTTTAATCGTGCTACGCAAGACCGAACCAATTGGCATTCAGCGGCAGAAACGGTTGGTTTCGCGACACCGGCATATAGAAATTCACAATACAATGATGCAATTGAAACAATTGGGACAATAGAAATTTCACCTGAAATTTTTTCACCCGATGAAGACGGAATGAATGATATTGTAAACATTAATTATCATTTTGAGACACCTGGAACTATTGCAAACATTATTATTTATGATAGCAAAGGCCGCCTGGTAAGATCGCTTGTCAGTAACCAGTTATTGGGAACAAACGGAACATACAGCTGGGATGGCATTAATGAAGAAAAAGAAAAATCACGCATAGGGATCTATATAATTTATACAGAAATAACGGACCTTTCAGGAAATGTAAAACATTATAAAAAAACATGTGTATTGGGAGGTAGATTATAAGGTTTTATTCCTCCTGTTTTTATATATTATATCTTATTAAAGCCGAGCCTTGATAATCTTCGTAAATTAATACATAGTTATTAATAATTCTTAACTCATAAGAGCTTAATTTCTTTGAAACTTTAATATTCAACTTTCGTAGAATCGACAAATATACTTTCACCATGTTTTTTTCATGGGCTTATATTTTCATGCCTAAATGAGAGCGCGATTTGGGCGATTTTTATCTTTTAGAAACCTATGTTGATGAAAAAAATTGTTTGTTATTAATTTAAAATTGACTTTTGGTATTTTTTGAACTAATTTTGCAAAATATTTGAAATTTGATCGACAATATAATATTGAAACCCTTACAAAACCAACTAAATTAATGGATAATAAGATACTTCCACCAAGATCTTTTTCATATCAATTATTTAAGATAAAAGCAGTCCTTTTTCTGGCGCTATTATTTGCCAACTCCATAACCAATGCCCAATGCCCTTGTGCTTGCGGAGGCTGCACATATACTGTATCAACAACTGTTGCAACCAATTATGACCTTCAGGCCGGGGAAACTTTATGTATCCTTGCAGGAGGTAACGTAACAGGTGATATTATGATGCGGGCAGGTAGTACCGTTTGTAACTCCGGTAATATTACTCCTAGTGACATCACTTTTTTTACAGGAGGAACCTTTAATAACTGCGGAACAATAACCGGTTCTTTTAGTATTAGTATGGATGATAATGATGAATTTTTATATAATTGTCCCGGAGCTACTATTACCCTTAATGGTGGCGGGGGAATTACTTTAAATGGCGGGGGGTATTTTAAAAATGATGGTCTTATAACTTAAAACGGAGGCGGAGATATTCTTGACCAGGGCGGTTACATGTTTATTAACAATGGTACTATAACAATTAATAATGGTGTTGATTTTACTGCCAAC
>JBQTHQ010000029.1:0-4315 GCA_052389695.1 Bacteroidota bacterium
TGATATTATCTGTTAAATACCCATCTTGCGTTAAATTATAAAAGCTTACATAATCCGCTCTGGACCAATAATGCCTTCCTCTCAGACTTAACGATAAATTATTTCTAAACAGATAACGAATCGATAAAATATTGGTCATATTATGTATGATGCGTTTACCAAAAATAATATCGCCATTTTCATCTTTATTCACAAACCCCCGATCACCGTCATCTTTCATTGCATCACAGGAAAGATCAAATGATAATTTATCATTGACACGAAATGTAGGTGATAAAGTGAAGCCATAATAAGGATTATAACCAATGGTTGGAGAGATCAGCGCAGTAGAGCCGGCAAAGAAATTCAACCCTGTAAACAAACGTTTACGTGAATCAGAGTTTATTCCGCCAAATACAAAAAAGCCGGGTGTGCGTACAAAAACTCGTCCGGGAGTACGTGGCTCATAATAATCAATCTGTTCCATTGGCCTTCCTGATGCACCAATTGACAGATTATAAAAGGATCTGAACATTGCATTATAATTGGCACTAAAGCTCAAATTATTTGTACGGTGAGTTGTGAAATTTTCATTATGATTCATTGAAAAAGAAACATTTGAATTTAAAAATATTCCGCGCGGATCAAATTGATAATAGTTAAGATTAAATCCATTAAATATAAAATTGGTTTCGCGGGTTATTCCAATATCATTATTATTAAAGGTGGGATTTATTGCACTCCGGTATAGTGTAAACTGAAATCGGCCGCTGATCTTAGCCACATTGATATCATATTTGTATCCAAACAGGTCTGTATATTGGTTGGGGACAGTATCTGTTTTTGAAAATACATTACTTACAGCAGCTTGTCCGAATACAGCATATTTACTTTTTTTATTGTTCAGATTAAATCCTGCACCTGTAACATTCGAATTAATATCATTGCTTTTCCTGGTAACATTTGTATTTATTAAATACACGGAAGAACTATTTTTTAACTGCTGATCAAATACAATAATATTATAATTAGAAAATGGTTCAGTTAAAATTTTACGTTCATTACCCAAACTATCACGTGCTATAGCATAAGTGTTATCAAGTACGGCATTTAAAACACCTATCCCCAAGCCATTTAGCGTTCGTCCTGAAATTTTTGTTGCATTCAAAAGTTTGGCCTGGTCAGGATTCTTAACGATGGTCTCTTTTTCGGTAGTTTGATTATATGCCGCATTATATCCTCCCGGTTTTCTTCCGATCCTACGTGAATAAAACAGATCTCCCTTTTGGAACAGATCGGTGCTTTCCTGGAAGAACGGGCGCTGCTCACCATATAAAATTTCAAATGCACCTAAATTTTTTACCACGTTATCACTCTGCACCTGTGTGAAATCCGGCAAGAGTGTCATATCGACGGTAAAACTTTCGTTAAGGCCGTATTTAAGGTCCATACCTCCTGTTATGTTGGATGTATAGTTACTTTGTCCCTCAATATTTGCTGGATAGTGTGATGTGTATGCTGTTATATAAGGAGTAAGAAATAAACGAAGCGGAGGCTTGATATTTTTTATTCCTTTTAAAAAACCCCAGTATTTAATGAAATTGGTTTCTCCTCTCGGTGTTAAGGCCCACTGCTGAGTTTCTCCATTACGTATAATATTTCTTGCGATCTGCAAGCCCCATAATTGTTCGTTATTGTTAGGAAAACGCAAGGCAGAAAAAGGAATTTTTATTTCGGCACACCAACCCTTATCATTTATTTTGGCTGCGCTTTCCCATACAGCATTGTAGGATCCATCAGAAAGTCGTCCATCCACCTGCATACCCGATGCTGTTACCATAAACACAAAACCATCCTGTTGTGTATTATAGGTATCGAAAACTATCCTGAATAAATCAGCATTCACATAATCATCCCGGTTCCCCAGTTGGTGCGCAATACTATCCGGAGCTGTGTCATATAACATGGCCGCTACATAAATAGCAGTATTATCATATACGATCCTTACTTCAGTTTGTTGGGATGCAGGAATATTGAAGGTAGGGATTGCTTGTTTGAAGTCATTTATTACAGGCACATTCTGCCAGGTATCATCATCCAGAACACCATCAATTTTAGGTGTTTTAAGGGCAGGCCGGGTAATGTATTCTTTCCTGACGATCGTTGAATCGCTTTGAGCAAAAAGCACACCTGAAAATAAAAATAGCACGGTATATAAGAATAGCCGCTTTTGCATATGATCAAAGATATAGTATTGTTTATTTGATAAAAGTATATTTAATTGAACGGTAATTATATCGTTTTAACGGTTTTTAACGCTTAGAATTTTGTTAAGATTTATTAGTAATTTTTCATATAAACTTTTAAAAATCAATCTATCTTTGCCGGATAAGATTGGTACAATACAAATAAAATGAGCAAAAACACTAAATTTAAAGGTACAGGGGTAGCTATTGTAACCCCGTTTAATAAAGACAATTCTATTGATTATAAATCATTAGGAAAGGTGGTTGACTTTATCATAAAAGGTGGAGTGGAATACGTAGTTGCGCTTGGAACTACCGGTGAATCTGTTACATTATCAAAAGAAGAAAAACAATCAGTGGTAGCACATGTGATCGAAACCGTAAATCAGCGTGTTCCCATCGTGCTTGGTTTGGGAGGAAATAATACTCAGGAGATTTTAAACAGCTTTAAAAAATCATCTGATTTTAATCACATTGATGCCATACTTTCTGTATCTCCTTATTATAACAAACCTAATCAACGCGGCATTTATCAACATTATAAGGCCATAGCGGAAGCAAGCCCTTTACCGATCATGTTGTATAATGTTCCCGGAAGAACCAGTTCTAATATTACTGCTGATACTACTCTTAAATTAGCTGCCGACTTTAAAAATATTATTGCAATGAAAGAGGCCTCGGGTAATTTGGAGCAATGTATGAAGATCATAAAACACAAACCCAAAGACTTCATGGTGATCTCCGGAGATGATATGCTTACATTACCTATGATCGCGTGTGGTGCGGATGGAGTCATATCTGTAGTTGCAAATGCTTTTCCAAAAGATTTTTCTGAAATGACCCGGCAAATTCTCGCAGGAAATGTAAAAGAAGCTCAAAAGCTGCATTATAAACTTACTGATATTATTGAACATTTATTTGCTGATGGAAATCCCGGTGGTATAAAAGCTGTAATGGAGATGTTGAAAATATGTCCGGCACAGGTAAGATTACCATTGGTAAAAATTAATACAGCAACATACAATACATTAAAGGAATTGGTAGATGATTATTCCTAATAATAAAAACACATGATAAAAAATAAAAAAGTAATTGTTGTATTACCGGCTTATAATGCTGCTTTAACACTTGAAAAAACCTATCAGGAAATTCCTTTTGATATTGTAGATGAAGTTGTATTAGTGGATGATATGAGCAAGGATGATACAGTGGAAGTTGCTAAACGTATAGGAATAAAACATGTTATCAGACATGAAAAAAATACCGGTTATGGCGGCAATCAAAAATCATGTTATAATAAAGCGCTTGAACTGGGTGGCGATATTGTTATCATGCTTCATCCCGATTATCAATACACACCACTTTTAATTCAATCAATGGCGCACATCATTGCAAATGAACTATATCCTGTTGTATTTGGTTCCCGGATTTTAGGAAAAGGTTCATTAAAAGGCGGCATGCCATTGTACAAATACATTTTCAATCGCTGTTTAACGTTTAGTCAAAATGTATTGATCAATCAAAAGCTATCGGAATATCACACAGGTTACCGTGCATTTTCACGTGAAGTTCTTGAAACTGTAAATTACCAGGCTAATGATGATGATTTTGTTTTTGATAATGAGATGATCTCTCAGATCTTTATGGCAGGGTTTGATATTGCGGAAATTACTTGTCCCACCAAATATTTTGAAGAAGCTTCCTCCATAAACTTTAGCCGCAGCATGAAGTATGGACTGGGTGTGTTACGTGTGTCCTTCACACATTTTTTCTACAAACTAGGACTGAACAGATCAAAAATCTATGCAAAAAAGAAATAATTTTCTTTCTTATCTGATCAAATAGTGCAGCAATAAAAAAATTAACCACCCGGATACCGTTATCCAAAAAACGATAACATGAATTGAATTCTTTTTTTGTTGCTCTTTATTAAAAGGGCCTATTCCTCTGTCTTTCATGATTAATATTACGGCTATACCCACATGAAGGTTACAATTGTTAAAAACTTGAAAAAGGCTGTTAACAGTAGCAATTAGGGTATTCTTTGCCAGAATACAAAGCCGTTTTTACGGTAAATTTCCTTTAGATAG
>JBQTHQ010000030.1:0-7761 GCA_052389695.1 Bacteroidota bacterium
CTCTTATCGGATTTCATTAAAAATGAGGTTAATCTATTAACAGAAAAAACAATCATTTCTACTTGTTCATACAGCTATATTTTTGAATCTATAAATTGGACTATTTAATATTTGGATTTGGTATAACTTCTTTTTCTTAGCGTTTCAGCACCACAAACTTCCAATAACTTTTTACTATGGATAAGAACGGAACAGGCTGATGCCCATACAGCCTATTTTCATTGGCAATTTCGGCCAATCGTTTCCAGTGGGATAATAAATCTTTATATGCTCTGATTAGTGTGTATGATGAATCATAAATATGTCCTGGTTCGGAACTTGCTCCATTCAGCTCGATTATTTTTATATTTCTTCCCAGGTATAAATCCTCTATACTTTTAACTTTCAAATCAAACCGGCCATAATAAAAACCTTTTATCGGTAAACAAATAGTGTCAAAAACATTATTCAGCTTTTCATTTATTAGAAAATTATTATCAATAAAACGTGTACCTCTGCAATGATTGCCAATTGGTTCCAAAATTTTTTTTTCATTTGTATTTAAAACTTTATTTATTTCATCACCCATCTGTTTGCTTAATCGTTTAATCTGAAAACGTGCACGCGCGCTTTTTTGCATCAATTCTTTTATAGTGGATTTTCCATCTCCGGTCACGCTAAGAAATTCCTTTAAAGTAACCGAGGTAACTTTACCTTTGTCAGAATTAGGCAACCTGCTGTATAAAACTCCCAATTCAATATCATATTCAACAAATTCCTGTATGATGTATTTTGATCTGGATTGTTGATGATAGTCTTTAAGTTCTTCTTCATTATTGATCTTAACCACTGCATTACCTCTTTCTCCCACATCGGGTTTCGATATTACCGGATAAGAAATATTTTGTTCTTTAAGCTGATGTATTATGGGATTAAAAATTTTCTCATTTATTTCAATATATTTTGGTAAATAGTGTTTATCAATTAACTTCAAAATATCCGACTTGCTTTCGCCAAAAAATCCGCCTAGTTCTATTCCGGGATTTGCAACGCTAAAATAAGCCAGCGACCTGCTTTTTATTGAAAGATACAACCAATAAGGAAGCACAGGCAAATAAAAAAACCACCAGGACCAGTATTCATATTTTACAAACCTGATGATGAAAAGAGGAGGTCGCATGAGAAAGGTTTTTAATAATGCTCCCCTCTCCTTTCGCTTGCGCTAAAGCTTCAGCGTAGGCGCAGGGTGAGGGGCAGGGTGAGGTCTAGCAATTAATAACTTTATTCTTATAAAATTTTTGGTTAACAATATCTTCATAAATAATCTCGGTATGCAATATGGTTTTATTGATGCAACACACGCTTACCGTTTTTTTATTCCCTCTGTTGATTATCAAATCATTTTCAGTGGTTCCCACTCCGCCGAAATGGTGAAAAAATAAAATATCATCTGTTGTATAAGTGCTATGTTTTTCTAACCAACTGCTAAACCAGTTTTTTCGTTCTTCAATGATGGGGGGGCTGTACAAAGTAACGGACGACCATATTTGTGGCAGGGACGAATCGTGTGCCATAAGTTCCGCTTTACCTCCATCCCATTTTAATTCGTGCAATAATGCTTTCTTGGTTTCTGAACAGGAATAAATCATTATCAGTGTGAATGGTTCAATTCCTATAAAATCATAGGTTCTGAAAAATTTTTCGGGATCATTGTATTCATAAAAATCCAGTAACATTAATCCCCTGCTTTTTTTGTAATTATTTTTCGGAACATGCGGCTGGTAAGCACCATTTAACAAACAAAGTGTATATCCTTCTATATCATACGCAATCCAGGTACCATTGGCTTTTTGATCTTTTGGAAAATAAACAGTTCTTTTATTGATTTTATATTCCTGAACAGGTAAAGCGGTTTGCCGTAATACATCTTCGTCTCTGTTAGAGGTAAGAATAAATTCCCTTTTATTAACAGGTAAATAGGTAACAGTACACATATTAACTAACCGAACTTTGCTTTTTTAAATATTGAATAGTAGAATCAGCATAGCCGAAGTTTTCCGATAAATAAATGTACCCAAAATGAATGGGAATGGTTATGTTGATAATTGCCAGGTGGTGCACCGTATGCTCAATATTGTAAGTGATTTCTCTGTAAAGAGATGATTCCATGGATATATTTTGGCCCTGATAATTGGAAACTAATAAAATACGTTTGTTTGTTTCAATTTTTTCCAAAGTGTCAATAATTTCAGTAATATAATCTAACGTATATTTTACATTTTCTTCTAAAAGAATATTTCGTTTTCTGTCATCATAGTTAACGATATTATCGGAAGAATTAAACAACAAACATTCATAAAACTCAACTATATGACGGACATGTTTCCCTATTGAAGCGCCCTTTAGTGTTTTAAGTGAGAGTTTGTAATCCTCCTCTTTAATTTGATTTAAAATAGATTTCAAATTAAATAATTGTAAAATAGCTGACTCTTTTAACATTTATTTTTTTGTTACGTTAACTTCTATGCTTACCGTTACATTATCGGAAAGCACCATACTTGATTTACCCACTCCCCAATCTAAACGATTTATTGTAAATATCGCTTTAAATGTTCCTTTATCGTCCTTTTCATTAAATGTAAAAGGTATAAGCACATCTCTGGTTTTATCTTTTATGATTAACTTAAAATATCCTTTATAGCTCCCGTCTTTTTCTTTAGAAAATAAATTGGCCTTCATAACGATTTTGGGATACTTTTCCACATCAAAATACTCCGCTTTTTTTAAATGCGCATCTCTTTTATCAATACCGGTATTGACGGAAGAAACATCAACAGAGGTTTCAAGGAAGTTGCCATAATTTTTAGAGCCGTCAAATATAATATTGGCATGTAAACCACCGAAGGTGCCATCCACGGTGAAACCCGCATTTTTTATTTTGAATCCAACAGCAGAAGAGGTAACTGACCATGCAGCGCTTTTCGTCAGAGTGTTTTGTGAAAAGATTAATAAGTTAAAAAAACTGAATGCTATAATCAGTAGTTTTTTCATTTAGATTTTTTTAGAACGGAGAAAATGTAACCCCCACCATCCCCATCAGGGCTTTATTCCTCCATCGGTCGTTTTCCAACCGCAATTTTTTATCCGTAGTGTATTCGGTAAATAAAAAGGTGGCTCCGGCTTTTATACCCCATTTGGAATTTAACCAGTAACGGGCATATAATTCCGAGTTTAACATTCCAATATCATTGTCGCTGATCAATAAAAGATTATATGAAGTAGGCGAGGCTGTTTGCATTGTATTGTTCTCAATGGATTTTCCATCAATATATGTTCCGGTTACTTTTTTACCAAAAGAAAAACCGGCTGCATCAATATTAAAACCAATATCTAATTTTTCTTTGATAGTATATTGCAAATTAATACTCACATTAAGAGCATTATTTTGGACAGATGATACAAGAAATGAGTCCACATTTTCGGGAAAAGTTTCTGAAAATAATACTTGTGGCCCTGTTTGTTTTGAGGTTAATTCAGCTGGCGCGGTGGTATAATATAAATCATTACCGGCTTGAGAAGTGAAACGAATGCCATAACCGATCTTAAATCTTTTCTTTTTTGTTATGGAATGAAAATGTACCCAGGACAATGCTCCGGAATATTGATTACCGCTTGTTGATAGAGCCAGATCAAAATTGTTATTGAATTTGTATCCTTTTTTTTCAGCAGCAGTTTCCTGGGCGGTTAATGTGCAATTTAAAAATAAAAAAGAAAGAAAACAGGTATATAATTTTTTCATGTTACAATTAAATTAATTTTTTGTTTATCGCTTTAAGTAATTCTTTTTTACGTTTTTCCGGGATATCGTCCCAATGTAAATTCAATAATGCTCCTTCCAAACTATATAAGTAATAACAAACAGGTATGGTTTTATTTGGATAATTTTCTTTTATTTTCTTATAGGCATTAACGGCACCGGTTTTCAAAAGATCTCCCTCGGTATATATTCCAATCTCATTTAAGCGTTTCTCAATTGTTCCACCTATATTTTTAAGTTTAGAAAGTACTTTCATTACTACAAAGTAAACGCCTGTTTAATAATCTATTTGTCTGACAAACGACATTAATCTATAAATATTTTATCTATTATACACGGAAATTGATTTCATCACATTGATAATCGTTTCAGGGTTCATATATCTTTCCCTCTTCCTGTTTGGATTACCAATCCCGCCCCATTGATGTAAATTCAATTTCATTCTCACCTCTTCGCTCCAGCTTAATAATTGATAGCCCAGACCATGTTCAATACAACGTTTATCCGTATTATATTCACATTTATCGATGTTCCTTTTATTTAAATGTTTTAAAGCCAGGCCCACAAAAAAAATTCCTTTTTTTGAATTGTATTCAGAGATGTGGCTTAATTCATGGCCTATAACACCGATCTGCGCATTGAAACTCAAATTTTTTAGCAAAACAGGGCGCAATTTTTTTATTGTATTATCACTTATAGTAATAATATATTTCCTGTTGTTAGATTTTAAAAACATGCTCCATATTGTTGGGCAGGCTGATAAAGGAGTTAGCTTATTTTTTATCCTGAATATTATTTTTGTTTTATTTAATTCCGGATAATACATCAAAGCAATTTTGATTACATCCGAGTACGCATCCGGAATTATTTTATTTTCGATTAAATATTCTTTCTTTAAACAAAAATATACGGAATCTTTGCAAAAAAGATTTATTATATGCTGCGAAAAGCAATAATTATTTATGAAAAAAAAGCAGTAAATAAGGCTAAAACGCTTCTGCAAAAACCACATAAAACCCATGAGAATCTTTCGTGAGGCCATAATCAATCCGGATGTTAGTATTTTCTTTTTTGTTCACTCTTATTCTTATGCCCGCTCCATAGTTATAATGGATCTCGTTGGTTTTTAACTGCGGAATGGTTTTAGCTACTTCTCCAAGTCCGCCAAAAACAGCCAGTCCAAAAATTTTGTAAACAGGCATCCTGAATTCCTGCTGAATTACCAGCATATTATTATCTCTGAACCTGCCGCGATAATATCCTCTTAAAAACCGGGCGCCACCAATTTCAGGTAACATGCGGTAAGGTACTTCGCCTTTATTATATGAAAAGTAAATGTTGCCATTCCAGATCAGCTTTTTATAAAAAGTAAAGTATTTTCTTACGTCTATAGTAAGAGATGTAAACATATTTTTATTGTTGATGATGTTTTTAAAATCTACATAAGATGCTTCAAGGTAACTTCCTTTTGAGGGATTCAAAGGATTATCCCTGTTATCTAAAATAAAAACAGGGCCTATTCCTGCAGCGTTATACCCCATGTTGCCATACACTTCCATGCAAGAGGCATTGGACATTAACTTCACATCCTGATTGTACAAATTTTGATAGTGAAATAAAATTCCACCATATAATTTTTTTTCGATTTGAATTAAGTTTTTTATTAACACTCTTACCAGATCAAAGGAAACCATTATTCTATCGCTTTCTCTTGTATCATTTCCAATACCATAGAAAAACTCAGGAAATCTGCTATAATCAATAGCGCCAATTAAGTAAATTAAGTTTTTTTTAAGCCATGCCTGGTAATCATTTTCAAAAGCAAATTGCTTATTGAGTGTATAAGAAATATAAGATTGTGTATTTGATTTCCGTGTGATGGAATCATCCCTTCCCAGCTTAAAATGCGTATATATCAATCCACCAAAGCCTAAGCGGGTTTCGGGAGTATAAAAGGCGGAGGGTAAAATTCCCGCTTTAAAATTTTTTAATGAATCCGCCGGATTGGAAAATACTTTATTGAAAGTAAAAATAATTATGAAAAATACTAACCATTTTAAAGCTAAAAAAGATTTGGCCAACCGGTATTTCATTCTCGCTTTTTATTGCAAAAGTGCATTACCAAAAAGTACGGAGAAATCCTCGCACCAGATAAGTACATATTTAAATTCGGCAGTATTTACAGCGCTATTAACCGGATAATTAAAGTTACCGCTGGTTCCTTTTAAGGTTCCCAGTTCAACAAAAGCAGTATTATTTGCAGCTTTTGACAAATAAACTCTCAAATCCGGGCCCGGGTCGGTTTTAAATCCCTCAAACACCAATGTTTTAGCCCCGCTCTTTGAATACAGCTTAACCGTACCCGAAGTAGGATGGGCATTGGAAGAAAAACTGCCTTGGGCAATGAGTGTGTCTTGTGCAGCAGGAGTGAAGGTTTCATTAACAACTTTCTCTTTATCCTTTTTGCAGGAGAACAAAAAAACTATTGCTATCAGAACATAAAATACATTTTTCATTTTTGTAAATTTTACTACAAAATAAAGTAAAGACAAGAAAAACAAATGTCGGTTAAAAGACAGTTTACTATAAATCGTTGATATTGGGAATGATTACCTTTTTTCTGCCTTCATATATTATTTTACCTTTTTCCACCAACCGGTTAATGAAGGTCGTAACGGATTGACGGGAGGAAGCGGTATAATCTGCAATGTCCTGGTGAGTAAGCATCATTTCCATCTCAATAGTATTGCCTGTGGCTTTTCCATGATATTTCGCGTACCTTTTAAAAAAATCCGATACCCTTGTACCCACATCCTTAAAAACCAGATCTTCATATTTTTGCTGAAATGACAGGAACTTTTCATTAACAGCATCCGCATATTTAACTGAAAGACTTGGTTTACTTTTAAGCACAGTCATAAAATTAGAGGCTTCAAAAAAACACAATTTAACCTGGTCGCTCAACACCTTGGCATACTCTATTTTTGGAATGGAAGCGGTGGTGGTAGCACTGATGTACCCGAAAATATCACCTTCCGATAGCATCTCGGTAATAATTTCTTTTCCATTTACATCCTCCCTGCATATTTTCACAGTACCTACTTTTAAAATGAATATTTTCTTTGTCTCATCCTCCGAAAAGAAGATTATTTCGTTTTTCACGGCATTTTTCATATTGGAAATAATGCAAAGCTCTTCAATTTCCTTTGAACCCAATTGTTCGAACAGTTTGTGATTTCTCAGATACCAGTATTTATTATCCTCAACCATTTTTAAAAAATTTGTTTTATTAATAATACCATTTGATGTATAGCAATTGCAAGAAACAGCATTGATAACGTTTTAGAATAATAATTGTTGTTATAATAATTAAGAATTTCTGTTTTATATCTGTTGATAATAAATATTAAAATTGTTAAAAGCATAAAAGCTCCTAATCCCGATCCTAAAATAAACGAAATTTGGTGAATTCCGGATTTAATCTGCAAAAATTTAATCGAATTAAAGTATACTTGTGTAAACACCCAGAAGGGTAATAGTTGCGGGTTAAAAGCTGCCAACAGGAAGCCTTTTCTAACATATTTTATGGTATTCGCAGTTGGATTTAATGAAATATCAAAATTTACCGGTATGTTTTTTTTAAACCAAAAAACAAAACCTGTTGTAATTAAAACAATAATAAAAACAATCTTTAAAACTAACTGAACTATATCTGACGATTGTAAAAAACTGTTTGCGTAAACAGCCAAAGCACAATAAATGAATTCCGGAAATGTACCGCCTACAGCTATAAAAAAAGCTGTTTTTTTATCATTATATAAAACGGCATTCATTACAAATAATACCAAATCCAAATATTAAATAGTCCAATTTATAGATTCAAAAATATAGCTGTATGAACAAGTAGAAATGATTGTTTTTTCTGTTAATAGATTAACCTCATTTTTAATGAAATCCGATAAGAG
>JBQTHQ010000031.1:0-21804 GCA_052389695.1 Bacteroidota bacterium
CTAAGAAAGTAGTTAAGAAAGCAAATAAGAAAATTATTAAAAAGCCTGCAAAACCTAAAAAGCCGGTTAAAAAAAATATTAAAAAGAAAAAAAGGTAATCCTCGAATGTTATTTTAAAATAAACAACCAGATATGAAAAACATTAGGAGATTTTCATTTGTAATCACCCTAACAATTACAAGTGCCCTTTTTGGGCAGACAAAAACTGAAACCGAAGAAAAATCTTTTATAGAAGTTACAGGAACAGCTGAACAGGAGATTGTTCCGGATGAAATATATATAAGCATAACAATAAAGGAAAGGTTTGAAAACAAGGAAAAATTGACCATAGAAGTACAGGATGATAAATTAAAAGCAGCACTCAAAGAAATTGGTTTGAATCTTGAAAATCTTTATTTATCAGATGCAAATGCAAGCTATGTAAAGATTAAATGGAGAACGAAAGACGTTTTAACAAAAAAGGATTTTACGTTAAAAGTCAATAATGGAACAACTGTAGGACAGGTGTTTCAACAGCTTGATAAACTTGACATAAAAGATGCTGAAATTGATAAAGTAAACCACTCAAAAATCGACAGTCTGAAAAAAGAGGTTAGGATTATGGCAATAAAGGCGGCTAAAGCAAAAGCGAACTATTTATTGGCTGCAATAGGTGAGCAAACCGGAAAACCTCTAATTGTTCAGGAAAAAGAAAATTTATCCATTGAAAATTTACACAATTTAAATATTCGTGGGGCTCGTTCTTCTGGAGCTTCTTTTTATGTTGATGGGCAAAAAATTATAGGCGGAGAAATACAATTCCAGAAGATTAAAATACAATCAGCAATTTATGTTAAGTTTTTAATAAAATAGGTTAATACGGTCTTGGTGTATGGATTCGAATTTTGTTGATTATGTGAAGATATGTTGTCGTTCAGGAAAAGGCGGAGCCGGTTCAGTACATTTACATCGTAGTAAACTTACAGCTAAAGGAGGGCCTGATGGTGGTGATGGAGGGCGGGGTGGCCATATTATTCTTAGAGGGAATAAACAATTCTGGACATTGATCCATTTAAAATATCGTAAACATGTGATCGCTGAAGAAGGAGGAAATGGAGGAAGCGCCCGTATGACAGGTGCCAGTGGTAAAGATGAGATACTGGATGTTCCCTTGGGGACTATTGTTCGGGACGCTGAATCGGGTGAGATAGAGCATGAGGTAACGGAAGAAGGACAGGAAATTATCATTGTTCCCGGTGGAAGAGGCGGCTTGGGAAATGATCATTTTAAATCATCTACCTTGCAAACACCACGTTTCGCACAGCCCGGTGAGCCCGGGAGGGATGAATGGAAAATATTGGAGTTAAAAGTATTGGCCGATGTTGGTCTGGTCGGTTTTCCGAATGCAGGTAAATCCACATTGTTATCAGTTGTTTCCGCTGCTAAACCCGAAATTGCAAATTATCCTTTTACCACGCTTGTCCCCAACCTCGGAATTGTAAAATACCGCGATTATAAATCATTTGTAATGGCCGATATACCCGGAATTATTGAAGGAGCCAGTGAAGGAAAGGGAATTGGCTTACGCTTCTTACGGCACATCGAACGTAATTCAACATTATTATTTTTAGTTCCTGCTGATAGTAATGATATCATTAAAGAATACAAGATCCTGATAAATGAGTTGGATCAATATAACCCCGAGCTTCTGCATAAAAAAAGGATCTTAGCCATTTCAAAATGTGACATGCTGGATGAAGAGTTGTTGGCTGAAATGAAAAAGGATATCAATAAACGGTTCAAGGAAAAAAAATCCGTTCCGGTACATTATTTTTCATCTCAAAGCGGAAAAGGTTTGGTTGAGTTAAAAGATGAACTTTGGAAGCAGTTGAATGCTAAGGATAATGATGTTTTTGATTATTAAACTATAATTTTTGTCATGTTGAGCATAGCGAAACATCATGCCTCCAAGAGAGATTCTTCACTTCGTTCAGAATGACATATTAATGAGCCTTATAACTTCCATAAAAGACCTCGACACCCAGCTGTTTTTATTTTTAAACGGTAAGCACAACTTATTTTTTGATACAGTTATGTTTTGGGCAAGTCATAAGTTTGTTTGGATCCCCTTGTATACATTTTTGTTTTATTTGGTGTATAAACATTTTGGTAAAAAAGTGTGGTTGTTTGCAATTGCAGTAGCTGTGACTATCGTATTAAGTGATCAGATCTCGGTTCATGCATTTAAAAATGTGTTTTTGCGTTATCGCCCTTGTCACAATACATTGATACGGGATCAGGTACATGTGAATGGAGGTTGTGGCGGCACGTATGGATTCGTTTCATCACATGCAGCAAATACATTTGCATTGGCCATGCTGTTGGGTTTGTTATTTCGTAATAGAATAAAAAACTTTGGATTACTGATCTTTTCCTGGGCGATATTCGTTTCTTATAGCAGGATCTACAATGGCGCTCATTATCCTGCTGACATTGCAATAGGAGGGATACTTGGAATGGGAATAGCGGTGGCGGTGTTTAAGTTATTTGAATTTGTAGATAAAAAAATAAAATTAACCGCAGAGAAAACAGAGAAAAAGTCATGAACAATTTACTTTTAGTTTTTTTAGGTGGTGGTTTAGGAAGCTTAGCTCGCTTTGGTATTTCTGAAGTTGTACGAATTAATTTAAAATCTATTTATCCTATTGCTACGTTTGTTTCAAATATTCTCAGTTGTATCATTCTTGTTTTGGCAATCGGTTTCTTTACTGAAAAATTAATTGCCAATTCTAATTTAAAAGTGCTGATAATTATTGGTTTTTGCGGAGGTTTCAGCACCTTCTCATCCTTCAGTTATGAAACAGTAGAACTGATCCGTTCAGGTAATATGATGTATGCGATTGCTAATATTTTAATAAGTGTTACAGTATGTATCGGGATTATTTATTTCATGACCAAACAGGCTTAAAACTGCCCGAAAACTGAACTTGTATCTTTATGAGAAGAAGTTTTAAAAAATAACCGCTGAGGACACAGAGGCAGGCGCTGAGAAAAATTAAGAAAACTCTGCGCTCCTTTGCGTAAAACTCTGCGAACTCTGCGGTTAAAAAATATACATATATGAAAAACCCACTCATCATTTTTATTTCTTTGCTGGCGCTCTCAGTAAAAGCACAAACAACTCCTTCCAAACCAAAACTGGTTGTAGGTATTGTTGTTGATCAAATGCGTTATGATTATATCTATCGTTACTGGAATAAATTTGGCAATGAGGGATTTAAACGATTGGTAAATGAAGGGTTCTTTTGTAAAAATACTAATTACAATTATGTGCCAACATATACAGGTCCGGGACATGCAGCGATCTACACAGGAACAACACCTGCTGTAAACGGGATCATTTCCAATTCATGGTACGATAAAAATTCCGGAAAAAATGTGTATTGTGCAGGGGATAATGCCGTGAGTGGGGTTGGAACTACTGCTTCTGAGGGAAACCGCTCACCTGTAAATATGCTTAGCACAGTCATTACGGATGAATTGCGAATATCATCCAACATGAGATCAAAAGTAATTGGTATCGCTTTAAAAGACAGAAGCGCGATACTTCCTGCCGGCCATACAGCAAATGCTGCTTATTGGTATGATGGAAGCCTCGGACATTTTATTAGCAGTACTTATTATATGAACAACCTACCGGTGTGGGTACAGGAATTCAATAAAAAAGAATTAGCAAAAAAATATTTAAGTCAGCCCTGGAATACTTTATTGCCAATTGATATGTATACTGAAAGTTTGCCTGATGATAATAAATATGAGTATATAGCAAAGGGAGAAACGAAACCTGTTTTTCCACACAACCTGCCCGAATTAATGAAAGATAATGGAGGTCTGAATATGATCCGAAGTACACCTTTCGGAAATTCATTGACAAAAGATTTTGCGATCGAAGTTATTAAAAATGAAAATTTAGGCAAGACAGAGATAACAGATTTTTTAGCCATCTCCTTTTCTTCACCCGATTATATTGGCCATGCATACGGGCCTAATTCAGTTGAACAGGAAGATGATTTTATTCGTTTTGATAAAGATCTTGCAGAGTTATTAAAATTTTTAGATACACAATTAGGTAAAGGAAATGTATTATTTTTTTTAACTGCAGATCATGCAGCACCTGAAGTGCCTTCTTATTTAATGGACTTGAAAATACCTGCGGGATATGTAAATGAAGGAGAGATGGAGGATTTATTAAAGCAACACTTAAATAAAATTTATGGAGATACTTTAGTATTATCTTATTCAAATCAACAAGTGTTTTTAAATCATAAAATAATAACTGATAAAAAGTTGGTAGTACAACAAGTGGAGGCAACTGCCGCGGCATTTTTACTGACCCAAAAAAATGTTTCCGAAGTTGTAACAGCAACAGCCCTTAACAACACCCAGTTTACAGAAGGTTCACGTTATCTGATGCAAATGGGATTTAATGCAAAACGCTCAGGTGATGTGTTGGTGAATTATTTACCTGCTTACGTTGATTATTCTCCAACAGGGACTACACATGGTTCACCTTACAGTTATGATACACATGTCCCCTTGATATTTTATGGCTGGAATATTAAACCCGGAAGTTCAGCGGAGGAAGTAAATATTACGGACATAGCACCTACTTTGTCGATCATGCTGAATATCCCATTTCCTAATGGTTGTACAGGTAAGCCAATTCCGTTTTTGGTGAAGTGATAGTGAAATGACAGCGCTCGGTCACTTCGAGTAATTGATCTCGCTTAAAAGCGGGAGAAATGTATGAAAAGTGCGCGTTAGCAGATTGTAACGTAATACTTCTATTTCATTTTACTGAACGCCTCCGTAAACCACAATATCTCTTTTAAAAATGCGGCAGCTCTTTTATCGGTAACTTCTTTATTAATAGCATTACCATGCTCATCAAAATTTTCTTCCACTTTTGGAACAGGGAAGGTAGCAGGAACAACTGCTTTTATTTTTAAAAGAACGGACTGTAATAATGCCGTAGCATTCACCCCGCCAAAGCCGCCTGAAGAAACACTTACCAGTCCGACAGGCTTATGATACCATTCTTTCACCAGCAAGTCGATCGTATTTTTTATACTTGCAGGGTAACCTCCGTTGTATTCGGGCGAAACTATGATCACCGCATCAGCATTCTTAATCTTTTCAGAAAATAATTTCGCTTTTTCGGATGGATCTTTCTGATACATTAAACGTTCTTCAAAAACTGGGAAATTAAATTCTTTCAGATCTAAAATTTCAGTGCTTGCAAGATTGTTTTCTGTAATGTAGTTTTTAAAATATGTTGCAACGTTGTGGCTTTGTCTGCCAATGCGAATACTTCCCGATATGATCGCTATGTGAAACATAAAATACAGATAAGTGTTTATTTCACGGAGTTACACTGAGAAGGCACTGAGAATCACTGAGACATTTACAATAAGAAATAGAATAAAATTTTTTGCCTCTGTGTAACTCTGTGAATCCTCCGTGAATCTCTGTGTAATTTATAATTCAATTGTTTTCAAAACTTTCTTCGTTTTCTCCAGCATTTCATCCGTAAAATCCAGATGTGTTACAAAACGTATGGCTTGTTTACCAAAGCCTACCGCTTTAATATTATTGGAAGCCAGCTTTTGTAAAAAAGCTTCCGGTTTGTTATTTTCTTTCAAATTAAAGATCACGATATTGGTATCAACCTGTAATACATTATCAACATAATTTAAATTTCTGATAATACCTTCCAATTGTTTTGCGCGTTTATGATCTTCTCTTAATCTATCTACGTGATTATCCAATGCATAGATGCCGGCAGCAGCAAGGTAACCTGCCTGGCGCATACCGCCTCCAAATACCTTACGCACCCTGCGGGCTTTACTTATAAATTGTTTATCTCCTAATAGAAGAGAGCCTACGGGAGCGCCCAGGCCTTTTGATAAGCAAATGGAAATAGAATCAAATAATTTTCCTATTTCGGCTGTGGTGTAATTGGCTTCCACTATGGCATTAAAAATACGCGCACCATCCAAATGAAATTTTAATTTATGTTTTTTACATACTTCTGAAAGTTCCTGCATCTGTTTCAGTGAATAATAACTTCCGCCTGCCTTATTTCCTGTATTTTCAATGCATACAAGACTGGTTTGGCTGAGCCAATCGTAAACAGGATTAATACTTTCAGTAATTTGCTGCGCTGAAATCCTGCCACGATCGCCCTGGATCAATTTTGCCTGTACACCCGAATTGGATGAAATTCCTCCACCTTCGTAATTATATATGTGGGCAGTTACATCACACAACACTTCATCTCCGGGGCGGGTATGAACTTTAATTGCAATTTGATTGGTCATTGTACCGGACGGACAAAATACAGCCGCCTCTTTTCCAAAAAGTTTGGCTGCTTTTGCTTCCAATGCATTGATGGTTGGTTCTTCACCAAATACATCATCACCCACTTCTGCCTTGAACATGGCATCCAACATAGCTTTTGTTGGTTTTGTTACAGTGTCGCTTCTCAAGTCTATTACCATAGGTTTCTATTTTTTGGCCTCATCCCCGCCCGAATGAACGAATTCATTCGTCCGGGCTAAATCCTTTTCCTTTAGCATAGGAGAAGCATTTGCTCCCTCTCCTTCAGGAGAGGGGCTGAGGGGAGGCTATTTTTTTCTAATAATCATCAATCCATCCCTTACAGGCAATAACATATGTTCAACCCGTTTATCAGCATGGACTTTTTTATTGAATGCATCAATTGCTTTTGTATCCACGTCCATTTTTGCAGGATCGTCCAATACTTTTCCGCTCCATAATACATTATCCGCTATGATATAGCCACCTTTGTTTACGTTATCAAAAACAAGATCATAATATACGGCATAATTTTTTTTATCTGCATCAATGAAAACAATATCAAATGTTTCCCTTATGGTTGGTATAATATCAAGCGCATTACCAAAATAAAAATGGACCTTATTATTTAATCCTGCTTCTTTAAAAAATTCACGAACCATTTTTTCCAGTTCTTCATTGATGTCAATGGTGTGTAATTTTCCATTTTCCTGTAATCCCTGCGCCAGGCAAATTCCTGAATAACCGGTGTAAGTGCCAATTTCCAAAATTTGTTTGGGTCGTATCATTTTGCTTAACATGCTCAATAAATTTCCCTGCATATGTCCTGAAAGCATTCGAGGCATTAACACATTGGCATGTGTATAACGATTTAGTTTTTTTAGCGCTTCGGATTCCGGCTGAGAATGCGCTAATGCATAATCTTCAATTTTTTCGTCAATGAATTCCATCTATACTTTGGTTGGCCAACGAAAGTACACAATAATCGTATTTTAAAAAAATAAAATAATGGATCGCTATCTGGCTTATGAATAAAGGATCACAAAGGATAATTACATTTAAAAGACGTGCAGTTTTCAACGTGCGCATGTTTATAAGTTTGGTTTTAAGGCAGTGAAAGCCCTTGCTTTTCTTAGGAATTTAGCAGGCATTGGTGATTTGTTCACCTTCAAACATATTGTCAACAAAGAAACAATAATGAAAAGTAGGATTGCCTTTCTTTTTTTAATAATCGTTTTTGGTATTTCGCCTTTACTGGCGCAAAAAAATATAGCCCCCAATTTAAAAAAACTCAATAAGGAGCAATTAAAAAAGTTAGACGCTGCGGAAGGTTTTTATGATGAGAAAGATTTTTTACGTGCACTTCCCCTGTATGTTGATCTGATGGAAGCTCATCCGGGTGAATTTTATTACAAGTTCAGATCCGGAGTTTGTTATATCTATAAAAGCGATGAAAAAGAAAATTCGATCTCATTATTAAAAAGAGTAGAAGAAGCTCATCCCACCACTCCTGATCTCTATTTTTATTTAGGACGTGCGCACCATGTAAACAACAAGTTTGATGAGGCCATTGATTATTTTAATAAATATCTGGCACAGAATCCTCCTATAAATCAGCAGCGGTTATCAAAAAGATATATTGAGAACAGTAAAAATGGAAAAGCATTTTTAGAGGTAAAACTTAAATGTGAAATTTATAATATTGGTTCGGTTATCAATACTGAAAACCAGGAATATGTTCCAGTAATTTCTTCGGATCAGGCAGTTCTTATATACACATATACCGGTCCGCGTAGTACGGGTGGATTAATGGATAGTGATTTCAATCCGGATCCAAACGGTTATTATTATGAAGACGTATTAATATCACAACGGCTTGGAGATCGTTGGTTAAACTCTGAAAGTATAGGGCCGAATATCAATACAAAAAATCATGATGCAAGCATTGGGCTTTCTGCAGATGGGCAACAGTTATTTCTGTTTCACAGTACTGAAAAGGATGGAGGCGACATCTATGCCAGTCACTTAGATGGTGAAATATGGGGTATTCCGGAACGGTTAGGCCCTACTATAAATACAAAATATTGGGAAGGCAGTTGTTCAATTTCAGCGGATGAACAAACATTATTTTTTGCAAGTGAGCGTCCGGGTGGACAAGGGGGAAGAGATATTTATGTGAGTAAAAAAATGCCGGATGGTACCTGGGGTATTGCAGAAAATATTGGATCAGCCGTCAATACCTCATTAGATGACGATTCTCCATTTATTCATCCTGATGGCAAAACCTTGTATTTTAGTTCCGAGGGACATAACAGTATCGGTGGATATGATATAATGTATTCTACTTATTCGGATGGTACATGGAGCAAACCGACAAGCATGGGATATCCTATCAATACTACTGAAGATGAACGTTTTTATGTATTGACAGCGGATGGTGAAAATGGTTACTTTTCATCAAACAGAAAAGGAGGGTATGGACAACAGGATATTTATGCTGTTAATCCCGGTTTTATAAATGAGAGTCCGATACTTTCATTGGTAATAGGTGTTGTTTCCGCAAATGAAAAGCCGGCGAGTGCAACTATCAACGTTACGAACGCCGAAACAGGTGAAAAGAAAGGTTCTTTTCGTTCAAATTCAGCTACAGGAAAATATTTATTAGCCTTAACACCGGGAAATAATTATAAAGTAGCAATTGAAATACAAGGATATGAATCTCAAATTCAATATGTAAATGTTAAAAGCCTGGATACTTATGTGCAGGTGCAAAAGAATTTTCAATTTTATACAGATGAATATAAAAAAGAGAATGGAATTACTGTTGCAGATTCATCAAATGCATTACAAAGTGATATCGATAAACAAGTAAAACAAAATAATGCTGAAAAGGACAGAGATGTATATGAAGCGCGTGTTTATCAAGATCTGATCAAAAAGCATGGAGATGTAGTGAAAGACAGTGTTAGTTTTAATGTGGAGTTAGGAACATTTGCAAATGCTTCGGATTTTGATGCTGAAAGATATAAAGGTTTGGGAGAAATTAAATCACGGGTTGATGAAAAGGGGAATACCGTTTACTCCATGGGTCCATTTAAAAATTTACTGGATGCCGAAATATTTAAATATAAAGTGTATGGTAAAGAAAGTTCTGGTTGGAAAAATCCGAATATTGTTGTAACAGTGAATGATAAAGGTGAACGTAAATTGATTCAGGAATATTATAACAATGATTACAAACGTAAGGATTACGTTCCTCCAACGGACACATATGTTATAAAAAATAAAGCCGAGAACCAACAGTTTTCTACTTTAGAGGTTGATAGAGGAAAACTGGAAGTGGAAGGTATTTCTTATAAGGTAGAAATTGCTGCCGTTGACAATCCGGATGATTTTAATTTACAAAAATTAAGCAAGTACGGAAAAATTGAAAGTAAAAAATACCCTGATGGTAAAACACGATACACATTAGGTCCCTTTAAAACACTTGCTGAAGCGGAAGCATTTAAAAAGACACTGGTTGAAAAAGAACCGGAGGCAGCTAAATCATTTGTTACTGTGGTATATTTTGGTGCAAGAAAAACACTGGAAGAATTCAAAGAAATACAAAAAACAGAACAACCAAAAGAACCAGTGGTTGTAAAAGAAACACCAAAACCACAGCCTGAAAAACCGAAAGAGCCGGTGGTTGTAAAGCAAACACCAAAACCTCAGCCTATTGTATCACAAAACATATGTGACCCGAATGCGCCACAGGATTTTTCTTATTTCGTAGGAAAGGATCTTAATGACAAAGAAGTATATAATAAGCTTGTAAACTCTGCGGGGAATATATGTATAGAAGGATTGATATTCCGGGTACAAATAGGCGCTTATCGCAAGCCTGAAAATTTCAAGCATAAAAATTTAAATTCATTGGAACCGCCGCCGGCCTTAGTATTGCCTTATCCTGATGGAATTACACGTTTCACCATGCGTGAATATAAAACCCTTAGAGAAGCAGAAGCATTTCGCCAGGAAGTGATCAGATTAGGAACTACTGACGCTTGGGTAACTGCGGTTTATCAGGGTAATCGTATGTTATTACAGGAATTGATCGCGAATAATTTCTTTAACAGGAAGGTCAATTAACCGATTATTTCCTGCACCCGGCCTATTTGTCGGGTATCCAACATTACTTTTATTCCACGGGAGTGGAAAGCAGCGCTTGTCAGAATCCATTGTACTTTACCTCGTGTACGTTTACCGGTACGTTGGTCTTTTTTTAATACAACATTTACTTCAAGCCCAAGGCTGATGTTCTTTCGGTACATGTTAGGGGTGTGTGGTTCTTGCAAGTTCATGTTTAATAAAATTAATTAAATTTACTATTAATAATAAATTAAATGCTATGAAAAAAATACCATTGCTTTTATTATCAGTATTATTTACTTCGATCATATTTTCCCAGGAAAAAATGAACACCCGTAAATGGCGTACAACAGAGATAGACTCACTGACCAAAGCACAACTTTTTTATGAAGAAGGTAATTATCTTTTGGCATATCCAATTTTTAACCAAATGGCGGAAAACCATCCTAAAGAATTGTATTTAAAATATTCTACCGGGATGTGTGGCTTATATCGCAGCGATGCGCATGCCAAGGCAATGGACTATTTATCGCAAGTATATGAAAAAAATAAAAAAACGACTAATATAGAATACGACTTAGCACGTGCATATCACTATAACTATAAATTTGATGAGGCTTTGATTCTTCTTGAAAAATATTTTAAAAACAAAAAATTAGAGGAACCTCAAAAAAAGAAAGCTCAGCAATTGATGGAATATTGCAACAACGCAAAATCTTTGGTGGCTAGTCCGGTTAATGCTAAAATTACGAATGTCGGGAATAATGTAAATACGGCAAATGCCGAATACGTACCCATTATTTCTTCTGATGAGTCTGTTATGATATTTACTTATAGAGGGAATGAAAGCACCGGTGGGTTGCAAAATGCGTTTAATCAGCCGGATAAATATGGTATTTATTATGAAGATGTTTTTGTTTCCTATAAAGAAAATAATAACTGGACTAAACCCGTGAGCCTTGGGCCAGTAATTAATACTAATACTAATGATGCTGCAATAGCGCTTTCCAATGATGGGCAAAAGTTATTTATTTTTAAAGGATTGGATGCCGGAGATATATATATCAGTAAACTTGATAGTACTAATTGGTCAGAACCGGAAAAATTATCAGGACAAATAAATACCACTTCCTGGGAGGGAAGCGCTTCACTTTCTTCGGATGAAAAAACAATTTATTTTTCAAGTGAACGTCCGGAAGGTTCTGGAGGTAAAGATATTTATAAAGCTACTCTTCAAGCAGATAATACATGGGGTAATATTCAAAACTTGGGCACGACAATAAATACTGCATCCGATGAGGATGCCCCATTCATACATCCTGATGGAAAAACACTAATCTTCAGTTCAAGAGGATTAAATAGCATGGGAGGATATGATATTTTTATTTCTGACTTAAATCCCGATACAACTTGGACAAGTCCCAAAAATATTGGTTATCCTATTAATACACCTGATGAAGATACTTACTTTGTGCTTTCTGCTGATGGAAACAGAGGTTATTATTCTTCAGGAAAAGAAGGTGGATACGGCTTACAGGATATTTATATGGTAGATCTTCCTGATGATCTAAAAAAGCCTGTACTGGCAATGGTTAAAGGGGTTGTAAAATTAGATAGCAATGGGGTAGAGGCAACAATAGAGGTGAGTAGATCAGACAAGAAAACTATGTATGGTACTTATCAGTCGAATGCTGTACATGGGAATTACCTGGTGAATTTATTGCCTGGGTCAAGTTATCAGATTACATACAAGTTAAAAGGTTTTCCTGACCAGGTGCAAACGCTTGATATTACGAACATTAATAAATACCTCGAAAAAGTTATTGATATAAAATTTGTTACCATAAAAGATACAGTTAGGACTGATTCGTTATTAGCAAAAGCTGATACCGCTAAAAGGACCATCAGTGATGCAGTAAACAAGTATGGTAACTCCTCAAAGGATGGACTGGAATTTAAAGTTCAGATAGCAGCATTTAAATTTTCTAATAAATACAAATATGAAAAATTAAAGGGTTTGGGAAGTGTGGAGAAATTGGTTTTGGAAGATGGGATCACGCGTTTTACCATAGGAGGATCATTTAAAACGCTGAATGAAGCCATTGCACATAAAAAGAAAATAAAAGCAGCTGGTCAGGCAGATGCCTTTGTCACAGCTATTTATCAAGGTAAACGACTGTATTTACCTGAACTTGAAAAACTTGGTTTAATACAACTGGACAGTAAAAAATAATCGATTTATTTACACTTATTTTCTTCATTTTTAATTTCCACTAACTGCATTTTTGTACACATCAAAGTGTTAAAATGTAGGATAAGAATCTCCTTAAATTTTATAGTTTTTATAGAGAATAGTAAATTTTTTCAATAATGAAAGGTCTTTTGGTCGATTCGTTAAAAATAATCGCGTATATTAAAAAAAACGTACCTTTATATGTCTTAACATAATGTAAAAACCAAATCAATATGTAGACAAAAACACCGACGAACCGACCCAATAAAAAAAGAAGACCATGATAAAAAGAGAGAATAGAATATTCTTTTTTCCTGTTTTCACAAACTGTTCAAGAGTGTTTGCGTTTATATTTTCGCATTATTGTTTATTACCTATTGCCTTTCTTTTCTTCAACACAACTATTTTTGCCCAGCTTACATTAAATCCGGCCGTTACGCCGCTACAATTGGTACAAACCATTGTAGGAACCGGATACAATGTTTCAAATGCTAAACTCATTTGCCCAAATGGCGCTATAGGTACGTTTACAAATGTTAGTTCCAATATTGGGATCACCGATGGCATTTTATTAACTTCCGGGGGCATTACTATTGCCAATGGCGCGAATAACAATACAAGCGCAGGGATCAATAATGGCACTTCCGGTGATTTTGATCTTGATAATTTATCGGGGGCCACTACTTATGATGGCTGCGCTCTGGAATTTGACCTGGAACCGGCCTGTGATTCATTAAAAATAAATTATGTTTTTGGTTCAGAAGAATATCCCGAATATGTGAACAAGCAGTTCAATGATGTTTTTGCATTCTATATTTCCGGCCCCGGAATTACAGGAGTGCAGAATATTGCATTGGTGCCGGGTACCAGCCTCCCTGTATCCATTAACAACATAAATGCCGGAAAGAATACTCAGTTTTTTGTAAACAATGCAAATGGAAATACCATTCAATACGATGGATTTACAAAACCATTAACAGCAAAAGCGAAAGTGATACCATGTGAAACCTACCATTTGAAAATTGTGATCGCAGATGTTTTTGACGGGATATATGATTCCGGTGTTTTTATAAAAGGCAATACTATTGAGTGTTCACCGATATCTTACAATGATATCGCTTCCAATTTAAATGCGGTAAAAAATTGTACCAACGGTAGTTTTACTTTTTGCCGAACAGGGCCCACAACAAGCCCTTTCCTGGTAAAATATACAATTGGCGGAACTGCAGTGAATGGTGTAGATTATGTTACATTACCCGATAGTGTTATAATACCGGCCAATCAAACATGTAAAACTGTAGACCTGGTGCCAATTCCGAATTCAGGTAATCCCGGCGTAAGAACTGTAAAAATTATTTATCAATATGGTTATTGCCCTAAGTACGATACGATCACTTTAAAGATCACTGATCCTTTACCAATTGATGCCGGTCCTGATGGAGTAATATGTTCCGGAGATTCTGTGAAGATCGGGATCAACCCTTTACCAAATACAACTTATTCCTGGCAACCTGCTACCGGGCTTAGCAATGCCAGTATTTCTAACCCGACAGTTTGTCTTGTAAACACAGGAAATGCTAATGTTGTTGTAAAGTATGTGCTTTCTTCATTCAATCCACAAAATGGAGTTTGCACGTTAAAAGATTCATTGTATGTAACAGTTAAGCCCTTACCAAAGGCACAATTCAATAATCAAACAGATTATTGTGTAGGCACAAGTATTTCTTTCACAGATAATTCTACGGTAGCACCGGGAAAAAATATTTCAGATTGGTACTGGAATTTTGGTAACAACTTATTTGATATTGTTCAAAATCCTGTGATTAAATACACCACTTCCGGAACTTTTACAGTATCATTAAAAATTACGGATAATGCCGGATGTACCGATGATACTTCGCGTACATTAACCATATGGCCAACGCCAATAGTTAATTTTACTGCTAATTCACCCTGTCAGGGCGATTCCGTTAAATTTATAAATTCCACCACAATACCCGCTGGCGGAACTATTCTACAGTCAATATGGAATTTCGGAGACAGTTCTCCACTTATCAGCGGTAATTCACCTGCACATGTTTATCCCACATCCAACAATACTTATAATGTTCAGTTGATCGTTACATCTGACAAAAATTGTGTTGGCACATATCAAAAAACGATCACTATTTACCCTAAGCCGACCGCGAATTTCAGCAGTGATCCTGTATGTATCTATAATGCAATGAAGTTTGTGAATTCTTCTACAGGTGATCTTAATTCCTGGGATTTCGGAGATGGCGGAACAAGTAATTTACGTAACCCTTCTCATCTGTTTGTTAGCTCCGGTGTCCATACAGTTAAGCTAATAGTAGCAACCAATTTTGGATGTTCTGATTCAATTACAAAAACTGCGATCGTGTATGCACGTCCGAAATTTGATTTTACAGCCGCTGATACTTCCGGCTGTCCCGTTTTTTGTTCTCCTTTTGAAAGCGTGATCTCTCCGGGTAGTGATACGATTGTATCCTGGAGTTGGTCATTCAATACCGGTGATATTGCCAGTGGCGACAAAGTAAACTATTGTTATGTAAAGGACGGTCAATATTCTCCATCACTTGTTGCCACCTCCAATCATGGTTGTATGGATACAGTGAGTAAACCTTATTATATTAATGTTCATCCGAAGCCTTCAGCTGATTTTTTTGTGAGTCCAACGGAGATCACTTCTTTTGAACCTATCGTGTATTTGAATGATAATTCGTCTGCGGATGTAATTAACTGGTGGTGGAATTTTGGAGATAATAAAACATCCAAAGGGTCCAGCCCACCACCTCATAAATATTCCATAGATAACGATGAGTATACGATCAGTTTAAAAGTTATTAATAATTATGGTTGTACGGATAGTACTTCGCGAATGGTGCGAATGAATTCTGAATCTGCAGTATTTATTCCAAATACATTTACCCCCAATGACGATGGGTACAATGAGATATTCAGGCCATACGGCTCGGGGATCTATGTAGAAGCAGATTTTGAAATGTTTATTTACGATCGCTGGGGATTAATGATCTATAAAACAAATGACAAGGCACAAGTCTGGGATGGAAGGTTAAAAGGAGAAGTTTGCCAGCAGGAGGTATATATCTATAAAGTAAATTTTATTAATAAAGCGGATGGCGTGCCATTCAAAAAGATGAGGGGCATAGTTACATTAATACGATAGTTCAAAAAATGCAGGAAAAACTAAATAGAAAAATAAAACTACTGTTGGCGATCTTATTGCCTGCATGTTATTTTTCTGCATCAGCTCAAACTAAACCTGCTTCTGTTTGTGATAATTTGGATTTCAGACGCGGTAATTTTACCAATTGGGTCGGACGAACTACTGTGTATCCTGCTAATTGGGCGGATGCTAATAATTGCAATCCGGCTAATAATACTTTTACAGTGTGTCCAAATCAATCCGGGAATTCATGTAACGGATGCTATTCCTATAACGGAAATCTTACTCCTCAACCTAGTGGTGCATTGGGCCCGATTCCTTTTTATAATAATACAGGTATTGTTAATGGACGCCATACCATTATGAATGCTGCCACACCTGATCCATACTCTTGTAATAATATTATGAGGCTTCCGCCCGGTGAACCATTTTGTGCACGATTAGGTAATGGCGGCCAGGGTGCCTGGGGAAATGGCGTTGGCTGGCAAATAGATTATTTATCATACACCTATAAAGTAGATAATACCAACAGTTTACTGACCTATAAATATGCTGTGATCTTCCAGGATCCTGTTCGTGATCCCTTGCAAACGCCTCATACACCAGGTATTCGACCACGTTTTGTGGTGAAAGTGATGGATGCAAACGGCACATTGATCGATCCCAGCTGCGGTAAATTTGATGTGGTATATGATACCACTATTGCGGGTTTTAGAGAATGTTCCTTACAAAATATTCAAAGTATGGGGGGAAATCCATATGCCTTGGTTGGAACAGCTTACCGTGCATGGACAACAGTAGGAGTGGACCTTAGAGGCTTTGTCGGACAAAACATAACGCTTGAATTCAATACCTGGGATTGCGGTTGGGGCGGACACTTTGGGTATGCATATGTTTCAGCGCGATGTGATGCGTTTAATCTGACTTCACAAACATGTACTACAGATGGTTCTGTTTTAGTTTCGGCACCCGAAGGGTTCAGTTATCAGTGGTTTCCTAGTTTAGAAACAACAAAAGATATAAAAATATTTAATGCAAACCCGGGAGATTCTGTTTATGTAGAAATGACTTCTGTGAGTGGATGTAAAACCACCGTTGGAACAAGAATATATCCAACAGTTGCATCGGCCAAGTTTAAAATAAATCCAACTACAGTTTGTGTTGATAATCCCGTAACATTTAGTGATTCATCTTCCAGTCATTATACCGGTAATAATTCAAGTGTACCAATTGTGAACTGGGACTGGAGATTTGGCGATGGAAACACATCAACTGTTCAACACCCGGTACATACGTATACCACCCCGGGAACCTTTACTGTAAATTTAACCATCACGAATCAAAATGGCTGCACCGATTCCATTAAGAAATCGGTGATAGTGCTTCCTGCACCACAGGCTAATTTTGTAATGAATGATATTTGTGTAAATGGTACTGCTGAATTTTCCAATGCATCCACTGTGATGCAACCGCAGGCAATTACTAACTGGACATGGACATTTAAAGATGATAATTCTACAAGTAATCTTCCCAACAGTACCCATCAGTATAATACTCCGGGAACATACACTGTGAATTTATTGGTGAAAACGGATCAAGGCTGTGTACATGATACTTCAAGAACCATTAAGATATGGCCTTTACCAAAAGCAAATTTTACCGCGAAGGAAGTTTGTATTGGCGATACCACTTTCTTTTTTGATAAATCCCTGAAAAGCGATCCTGCTGATAATATTGTAAACTGGATCTGGGATTTCGGAGATAACTCCGCATTGAGTAGTGATAAAGATCCGGGCCATGTTTATTTATCAACCGGAACATACCAGGTACAGCTGATCGTGGGAACAAATAAAGGTTGTGTGAAAGATACTACGATCAGCATTGTTGTACATCCTTCACCTATAGCCAACTTTGTAGCGACTCCTCTTTGTAAAGGCACGCCGGTAACATTCAAGGACCTTTCAACTCCTTCAAATATTATTGTTAGCTGGCAATGGAATTTTGGTGACATCACAAATAATATCTCTACTCAACAAGATCCTACGCATACGTATGATTCATCGCGGGTATATTATCCTGAGCTTTTTATTACTTCTCAATACGGCTGCAGTGATAGCATTATTATTCCTATCAATATTACTCCTTTACCGGAAGTTGGTTTTGACGCGAATAGATATGAGGGTTGTGCACCATTGTGTATTGATTTTAAAGATCTGAGTTATTCCGGATCAGATCCAATTATAAAATGGAGCTGGACATTTGGGGATGGAAACGGGGCCACTATAAAGTCACCATCTCATTGTTATGTTAATCCCGGTATTTATACAGTTGCATTAGCAGTTGAAACTGCGAACACCTGTAAGCAGTCGAAAACCTGGGTAGATATGATAAAAGCATATCCTACTCCAATTGCAGATTTCGAAGCCAATCCTTATGAAACAGGTGAAAGCGCACCGCTCATAAAATTTTTCGATAAGTCATCCGGGGCTGACTTCTGGCGCTGGGATTTTGGTGATAATGAAGGTGCATTGGTACAGGATACAAGCCATACCTATAAAAAGTCAGGTACGTTTACAGTTTGGCTGCATATAAAAAACCAATATGGCTGTATTGATTCCATTGCAAAAGATATTGTGATCAATCCTGAATGGACATTTTATGTTCCCAATGCATTTACGCCGGGAGTGAGCAGCGGAATAAATGATGGATTCCGCGCATTTGGTACTAATATTAAAGAATTTGAAATGTGGATATTTGACCGCTGGGGAAATAATATTTTTAATTCCAATGATATTAATGAATCCTGGAACGGCGCTGTTCACAATGGTATTCATGGTGAAAAGACAGCGCAGCAGGATGTGTATGTATGGAAAATAACAATACGTGACTTGTTTGGTGAACAGCATCGATATATTGGGATTGTAACCTTAGTACGGTAAATGTCGAATTTAAAATATTAAATTTCCTCTCTAGGCTATTTAGAATTCTCTCGTGCCGAATAATATTAAATAAAAAAACACTGTATTAGATATTTGTAGTGTAGAACAACAATACACTATTGGAATTGAAAATATATAGTAGTTTTTATAGTTTAATTTGCGCTTTTGTAGCAGTATCAATTTTTATTCTTCCGGGATGCTTTATCAGCCGAACAGTTCAGAAGAAAATTTTTATGGTTTATCCCACAGAGTCTATTCCGAACAATATTAATATTCCTTTTGAAGAAATCACATTAATTTATAAGAACAAAAGAATCCCTGCCTGGATTGTGCTTGCACCATCATTGGGAAATATAGATAAAAGTGTAGTGCTTTTTCATGGTTTCGGTGGAGCAGTAAGTGATTGGAAAAAGGTACAATGTAATTTTTATGAAAATAATATCAGTTCACTTGCATTTAATTATGCTGATCCGGCTGATACTTCTATTTACTCAAACCATGAAAGCACATCTTTAATTTCTGACGTACGTCAAATAACAGCCATTGCTATTGATTCTTTAAAAAATCGTTTAAGCAGGAATAAGAAAATATATTTATGTGCTCATTCTTTAGGAAATGGAGTTATGCTGGATTCCTATAAATATATTAATAAGGCTAATATTGAGGCATTGATTATGTGTAATCCCTGCTCTTCTATTAAGGATTGGATCACTTACAAAAAATATTTCCCTAAAATATTTAAACCGCTTATTATATTTAATTTTTATGATAATAAAAAATTAATAAAAAATGTTCATCAGCCGGTATTATGGGTGCATAGTAAAGCTGATCAGACAACACCTGTTTGGATGGGGCAGAAAATATATAAAAAAATTCCCACCTCGAAACAATATATTTTATTTGAAACATTCAATCATAATTATCTTTTAGAAGGCAAAGAAGATTATTGGAGTAAAATTATCGATTACATTAATGAAGAGGATTTTGTAAATAAAACAATTTATAAAACAGCTATAGAATAGTAGTAGTGAGTTCCGGAATGGTATGACTTCAGTTTAATTTTTCGCATCCCCCACAATCGCCATTTTCTTTCCATCCGTACTAATGGCTATGCGGGTAATATTTGATATCTCATATTTTGAAAGATTAATTAGTTCTTGCCATTTATCTATTTCTTTATAGTTTCTCCAAAACAATGTTGATCCTTTACCTTGTAAAATTTTATTTGGCTCAATAAAAGAAAAATCTTCACCGCTAATAAGAGGTATCTCTTTACGGGTGTCGGAATTATTATGCACACTCGTTGAATACAAATATCCTTTGTGCGAATAAAATAAACGATTTCCAGATGGGATTTTAATAATTTGTAAACATCTTCCTGCAGAATCAATCACGGGAATCTTAACAAATTTCCCTAAATCCATTAATATAAGTTTGTATGGTTTGGTAATTAAATTCAGATAAACAAATGAACTGTACAGTATACAGTAATACCCAACAGAATCAACCTGGGGTATAATTAAGCTGGGCTTTCCACCCCTAATTGGAAATTTCCATAGCCGTTGTGTACTGTCGGGTTCTACCATCACAACAGAAACATATTTTTTATCAGGAGTTACATTAGGTGAATATTCACTGGTGGCAGTGTTTGTAAACTGGGATATTGTTTTTGTTTTCAGATCGTATTTATAAATGTCAGATTGTTTTTCATCACGTATGGAAGTATATAAAATGTATTTTTCGTCCGGTGAAAAAGAAGGTTGATTGTCGTAGCCTTTTAGGTTAGTGATGTTGACAGGATTGGTAAGAGTGATAGAGTCGTTTTTTGTACCGATATCTAACAGCCAGATGTCGGTATCGGGTAGCTGAGCAAAGCAGGGGATGCAGAAGAAAATAAAAAACATATTCAGAAGCCGCATCTTAAAATAATTGAGTTTGTTTGCCAAAAATAATATTACGTTCATGGTTCAATAGCCATTCTTTTCTCCACAACTCTCCGCTATATCCAATAAGGTTCCCTGTGCTGCCAATTACACGGTGACAGGGAATAATAATACAGATAGGATTTTTGCCATTTGCCGTTCCAACGGCACGAGTAGCATTGGCATCACCTAATTTTTTAGAAATCTGTAAATAAGAATTTGTTTTCCCGAAAGGAATATCCAGTAATTTATTCCATACTTTTTTTTGAAATTCAGAACCTTTAGGATTTAATTTTAATCCGAACTCTTTGCGGATACCTACAAAATATTCATCTAATTGGTAAATACATTCTTTTAATGCAGGATGAATTATAGTGGAAGGATTTGTTTTGTCTTCTATAAAATAAACTGATGCAATACCATCTTCATCACCTCGCACTTCAATGAGCCCGATAGGGGAGGAGTAGTATGCAGTGTGGAGCGGCATCTCGATTAGAATGTCATTCTGAGCGTAGCGAAGAATCTTGCTTCTAGAAAAGATACTTCACTTCGTTCAGTATGACAAAATATTAATGAGTATTTAAAAACAATATTTATTTTCCGCCAACAGCTTAGCAGCAATATTCCTTCTTGCTTCTGTGGTGTTTAATGCTTCTGTTTTTGTAAAGCGTTTTAATCCGGTAAGCATCATGCGTTGTTCATCACCTGTTGTATAGGTATTGATCGCTTCTTTACCTGATTTATGAATTCTGTCCGCAGCATCGTTGATGTACACACGCATCATATCAATTTGTTCTTTACAGGCCGCTTCACCTTTCATTGAAACTAATTTCTCTACACGTAATTGTAATGATTCAGATACATACAGTTCAATGATCATATCAGCAATATCCATCAGCACTTCCTGTTCTTTACCTAATTGCTGCATTAATTTTTGAACTGTATGTATCTGAATCATTACAATTACGTGTAGAGAAATTAGTTTCAATGAAAGGTGAAGCGGCCTGTAAAGAA
>JBQTHQ010000032.1:0-42759 GCA_052389695.1 Bacteroidota bacterium
TAAAAGGTCAAAAAATAAAGTTTCTCTTTTTCAACCTTTGGCCTTGGTAGATCTGATTGTTCCTAATACAAACAAAGGAAAACTTCAGCGCATTTCGGAGATCAGCATTCATCACCCTTATACTTCAATTCCTTATCACGTTATAAAAAGCTCTATTGCTATTTTTATAAATGAAATAGTATACAAAGCAATAAAAGAAGAAGATCATGGAGATGAAGAATTGTTTGATTTCATCTATAATTCTTTATTACTGTTGGATCTAAAAAATGATAAAGCCGCAAACTTCCATATTTATTTTATGATCCAGTTGAGCCGCTATCTGGGTTTTTATCCGCAGGGAAAATACACCATCTCCACCTCAATTTTTGACCTCCGTGAAGGTTCTTTCATTCAGAATTTACCCTCTCATCCTCATTATTTAACCCCTCCTTATACCATATTCTTCAATGATTTCCTAAATGCAGGACATGAGAATTGTGAGCAAATAAAGTTGAGTAAAGATCAACGTAAACAATTATTGATGGCACTCATTACATTTTATCAATTGCACGTAACTTCTTTTGGCGAAATAAAATCGCATAGTATTTTGGAAGAAGTGATTGGCTAAGAATCAGGTACTAAAACCAAGGGAGAATTAACCTCGTAAATGCTGTAAAAGGGTAGTTTTTTATTCAAAAAAAGATTTCATACCTTTGATAAGCAAATAGTTTAAATATTAACCTTAAATATATTTATATGAAAAAAATCTACTCTTTATTAACTTTATTTTTTGCTTTAAGTGTAGGCGCTAATGCTGTTACACACAATGTTAGCATTGGCGGTACTGCCTTTACACCTTCATTCCTTACAGGTGTAGTTGTGGGGGATATAGTTAAATGGACATTAGTTAGCGGAACACACAATACCAGAAGCGATATTTCTGGAGCCTCTGTGCCAGCAACTGCGTTAACATGGAATTCAAATAATATGACAACCACTAGTAATACAACATTTAGCTATACTGTTACTGTTGCAGGAAGTTATATATATGGATGCAGTATTCATGGTGGACCCGGTAATATGGGTGGTGGCTGGAATGCAGCCCCTGTTGGCATTAACGAGCCGCTTAGCAATTTGATCACAAGTGTTTACCCAAACCCTTTTAATGATAAAGTAACCATTAAATATGATGGTATTGAATCAATTGAAATGTTTAATGTAGTGGGTGAACAAGTAAAATCATTGAATTTATCATCTTCTCAAAACAAAGCGGAAATTGATTTTGCCGGTTTACCTGCAGGTATCTATTTCTACCGTACCTACAAAGAAGGAGTTATAGTTGAAACAAGAAAAATTATTAAAGCAAATTAGTGAAATACAGCATGAAAAAACACTACTCTGTAATTTTAGCAATAGTTTTTGGATTGCTATTTACAAATGCACCTGCTGCAACACATAATGTGAGTATTACCAGTAATTCATTCTCATCAATTAGTAATGTGATAGTTGGAGATAATATTGTTTGGACCTTGGTTGATGGGTTCCATACTACCACCAGTACAGCAGTTCCTTCAGGTGCGGCTTCATGGGATTCAGGTCAAATGAGTACTAGCGGAAAAAACACACATAATTATACAATTACTGTTGCAGGTGTGTACGATTATGAGTGTTCCAACCATTCCGGTATGAGTGCTCAATTTGTAGTAAGTTCCGTAGGTATCACAGAACCCATTACTAATTTAATCACCAATGTTTACCCAAACCCTTTTAATGATAAAGTAATCATTAAATATGATGGTATTGAATCAATTGAAATGTTCAATGTTATGGGTGAAAAAGTAAAGTCATTGGAGTTGGAAACTGCTCAAAACAAAACAGAAATTGATTTTGCCGGTTTGCCTGCAGGTATTTATTTTTACCGGCACCTACAACGAAGGAATTATTGTTGAAACAAAAAAGATTGTTAAAGCAAACTGAGAATAAGTCAAAAGATTAAATTCAATCCCGATAGCTATCGGGATCAAAAGATGTCCTGTCCCGAGTATTCGGGATGGGACGTTTTATTTTATATATTTGATAAACGATACCTAAATAATAAAAATGAAAAAACAACTCTTACTTCTTGTTTTTTTACTGTTTTCAGTAATTGGTTTGGCACAGCAAGTTGATAAACAAAACATAAAAGTGGTTACCAATACCGAGCCTTCTTATCCTAAAGGTGATACCGAACTATATACTTATGTGCTGTACAATGTAAAATACCCCGAGGAAGCAAAAAAGAAATACCTGGAAGGGGAAGTAACATTAAGCTTTGATGTGAAAACAGACAGCACAGTAACCAATGTAATTATTATAAATGGTGTTGGCCAGGGTGTGGATGAAGAGGTGAAAAGGCTAATTCAAACATTGAAATTTTCACCGGGTGTGCAAAATGGAGTTCCTATAAAAATGAATACAATGTATACTTTTCCAATAAAAGCACATTAAATTGAAGTGTAAACTCAGTGGCTCTTTTTGTCTTCTCTGTGTGGCTCAGTGAAATAAAAAAATGCAGAGATTTACGGCGAAGACACGGAATTACAGAGAAAACATAAATCTAATCTTGATTCGTATTAATAAATATGTATAAAATACCATTCCTGGTTCTTCCGATTTTTATTTCTTCTTTTGTTTGTGCGGCTAACTACAAAGGCAAAGACACCACGAATATTTATCAAAAAATTGACACTACTTTTATTGAAACGTATCGCGACTGGCTAAATGCCAAATTAATCGCAGTGGTGCGCTCCAACAAATTCAGTATAAAAGATAATATTTCTCAAAGTACCCTGGAGTATGGCATCAATACAAATGTCAACATGGGGCTTGGTGTGAGTTTTAAAGGAGTAGGAGTAGAGTTTCAATACAACCCACCCGGTTTAAATAACGATGATAATAAATACGGAAAGTCCAAACAGATAGCTTTTGCTGCCAGTGCCAATAGCAGGCGCTTTATATATGATTTTTTTTATCGATACAATCAGGGTTATCACACCACCACTGCATATAAGATTCCAAATGATACAACAGGTACATTGGAACATATTTATCGTCCTGATATTGAAAATACGATCATCGGACTGAACATAGTATACATTTTTAATAATAAACGTTTTTCAAGTTCAGCGCCTTATAATTTAACACAACGACAAAAAAAAAGTGCCGGTTCTTTTCTTTTAGGAACTTTTGGTTCATTATACACCATTAATGCCGATTCAGTAATTTTTCCGGATTCACTCAGGAAAAATTTTAAAGAAGAAGTACAATTTAAAGACGCAGGAAGTATTACCTATGGTTTTTCCTGTGGATATACTTATACATTTGTTTTTTTCAGACACTGGTTTATAAATCTGTATACCCTGCCGGGATTATCTATTCAGCAGTATTATAGTACCAACGCTTATAATGAACAATCAAGTTCCAATGTTGCAATTGGTCTTGCTTTACAGTCAAGGTTTTCAATAGGGTTTAATCGTAGGAATTATTTTATCGGAATATCTTATATCGGTAATAATTTTATTGTTGATAATGATAAAAAATCATCACTCAATTTTAAGTTTGGAACCTTCAAATTTTACTACGGACACCGGTTTGATCTAAGAAAAAGTTTGAAGAAACGTTTGTAGGTATATTCCTTTTATTGTTATCCAATAAGTAAATTTATGCGTCTGCCAAGCCCAAGCTCAAATATGCGATACAATGTTGATAATTGAATGTCGCACTTGCCATTTTCAAGTCTGGATATATAACTTTTTTTAGTTCCAACTTTTTCGGCTAGTTCATCCTGAGTCATATGCGCTTCTAGTCTTGCCTCCTTCAACATTTCGCTGATTACAAAATATTGAGCTTTTTCATCAAAGCGATCTCGTTTTGTAGTTCCTACTTTTCCATATTTAATGTCAAGTAACTCATCAAATGATTTTGCAGCTTTAATGTTTATTGTCTTTTTCATGTTACTTGTTTTTTAATTTAAAATATTCGTTCTTAAGTTTTAATGCCAGATTAATTTCTTGCGTAGGTGTTTTTTGAGATTTTTTTTGAAATCCGTTAAATAATATCACCAGATTCCCTTTATCGAAACAGCAAAAAATACGGTAAATGTTGTTTCCTACTTCCACTCGAATTTCATAAAGTCCATTCGTCCCTTCCATATGTTTTAAAAACTTTTCCGGAACTCGGTCTACTGTACGTAAAAGGACAAAAATGTATTCGATTTTTTCCTGAACCTTACTTGTTTGGACTAAATAAAAATCCTTGAAGTACTGACCATAAAAAATTAATTGTCTTTGTGATTTCACGCAACAAAGTTAACTATAAAGTTAACAAAAATCAAGAGAAAAGTGTTTTTTTTGGTTTTAGAATACCGAAAAGAAAGATTTTGCTTACTTAATTACTTTATTATCCCTCCACTTAATTTCAATAACTGGGTTTCAGAAAGTTTCGTGCTGAAGCGGGCATTGGATAAGCGAATAGTGGATTCTTCATAGCTTTTTTGTGCTTCCTTTAATTCGATATAAGTATTTGCTCCCAGGCGGAAACGTTCCAGTGCAATATTCAGATTCTCTTTTGCAAGTTTGTTATTTTCTTCTTCCAGTTCCAGGATTGAAATATCATCCTGGTATTTTTTAAATGATTTAACCAATCCTAATTGGGTGAGTGTTTTCTGGTTTTCATATTCCATTTTGGAATTTTCAAAATTCAATTGAAGGTTCTTTAAATTATTCCTGCCGGTAAAACCATTGAAAATGGTCCAGCTGGCGGTAAATCCAAGATTCAAACCAAGATTTTGATTTAACAAAGAAAAGCCGGCCTGGTTTTGTGAACGTGAAAAAATATAATTGGCATTTAGATCCAGTTTTGGATAAAAAGCGGATCGGCCTTCTCTTATAATCAGCCTGGATACTTCTATATTTCTTTGTGCAAAAAGCAAACCCGTATTTTTTTCTGCAATGGAATTTTTAAGGTCTTCATATTTATACTGGTTCATTAAAGGAATAGAATCTGTTACATCAATGTCCTGCTCCACAGGTTGAACCAGTAATTGGTTAAGCTCCGCTTTAGCATCAGACAATAAGGTGCTTTGACGCAGCAAACTTGATTTCAATGCGTTCAGGTCGATCTTTGCTTGCAATACATCTGTTTTAGCAGTAGCACCCACATCATATTTTTTCTGGGCAATTTTTAAACGTTCTTCCGATACGGTAATATTTTCTTTTAACCCATTCATCAATTGTTTTTGCATAGCGATACTGTAATACGCGTCGATAACATTCACTATAGTATTCTCCATTTGTATTTTTGTATTCAGCATGCCCATACTTTCAAGTTCTTTTAATCGTTCATGAGTTGCGAACATTTTTAATCCATCAAAAACCGTCCATGTTAAGTATGCCCCTGAAGAAATATTTTGCGACTGCACACCGCTTTTATCAACGATCAAACCGCTTGCAAATTCCTGTTTGATGGTATTGTTAGCAAAATTACCCGAAGCATTCAGATCTACTTTGGGCAACATTCCCGCATTGCCTAAGTTGTTATTATTTGCAGCCTGTTGTGCCTGGTTTTTTGAAACAATGATGTCATAATTATTTTTTAAAGCAATTTCAATAGCTTGATCAATAGTTAAAGAAGTTTGTGCTTGTGTTGAAATAGCAAAACAAACAATAGAGATAATTAATAAAGTTAAATGATTAGTTCGGCTTAAACACGTTTCTCGATACGTCCCCCAAATAGGGACTACCTGCCTGCCGGCAGGCAGGCTCGAAAACCAAGCGCGATAGTAATTTTGATCCCACATATGCGGGAGAGAAAGTGGGAAGCATAATATTTTATAAATGATATTATTCTGCGACATTCTTTTTTACCTGTGCCCTTGAAAAATATGAATAAATACTCGGTATTACATACAGTGTTAGTACCAATGAAAATAATACTCCGCCTACCACTACAATTCCCATCGCCATTCTGCTTTTAGCGCCTGCACCCAATGCCAGTGCAATAGGCAATGCGCCTAATGAAGTAGCAATGCTGGTCATTAATATCGGCCGTAAGCGTGCTGTGGCTGCTTCAAGAATAGATTCTTTAACGGTTTTTCCCTGTTCTTTCAACTGATTGGCAAATTCTACAATTAAAATCCCGTTTTTGGTCACTAAGCCGATCAGCATAATAATTCCGATCTGGCTAAAAATATTTAAAGTTTGGTTAAAGTACCATAATGATAATATAGCTCCGCATATTGCTAACGGCACAGTCAGCATAATTGTAAAAGGATCAATAAAGCTTTCAAATTGTGCAGCCAGTACTAAATAAATAATTATCAATGCAAGTACAAATGCAAATAAAATATTAGAAGAGCTCTCGGAATAATCACGTGATGAACCTGTTAATGCAGTAGAAAAAGAATCGTCTAAAACTATTTTCCCTATTCTTTCCATTTCTTCAATCCCGTCACCAATGGTTTTTCCGGGCGCTAAGCCTGCTGATATAGTTGCTGACTGGTACCTGTTGTAATGAAACAATTGTGGAGGATTACTTTGTTCCTCCATTGTAACAACATTATCTAACTGTATCAATTCGCCTCTGTTGTTTCGGATGTATAATGATTTAAGATCCAAAGGTTCATCACGATTGGCACGTGAGAGCTGCCCCATTACCTGATATTGCTTGCCATCTTTATTAAAATAACTGAAACGTTGTCCGCTCAAAGCCAATTGTAATGTGGAAGAAATATCACTCACCGAAATACCTACCGCTTGCGCTTTATCTCTGTCAATAATAATATTTAGTTCGGGTTTATTGAATTTTAAATTTACATCTACCATTTGAAACACTTTGCTTTTATTCGCTTCTTCTAAAAATAAAGGAACTTTTTCTTTCAACTTTTCAAAGTTGGGAGCTTGTAATACAAATTGCACAGGAAGACCACCGCGCGAGCCGCCACTGGATGAAATGGTTTGCTCCTGAATTATAAATGTTTTTGCCTCAGAAAATTTTTTTGTTTCTTTTGTAAGATAATCTGCAATTTCCTGTTGTGAACGTTCACGTTCTTTCGGATCGGTCAATACCAAACGGATAAAGCCGGTATTTACAGCACCTGACCCGGTAAATCCAGGGGCGGTAACTGTTAGATTTATTCTTTTTTCAGGAACGGAATCATTGATAAATGTTGTCAGCTTCTGAATATATGCATCCGTATATTCATAGGATGCCCCTTCGGGAGCAGTAACTGACATGCGCAGCCAGTTGCGGTCTTCCAATGGTGAAAGTTCGGATGGAAGTGCGCTTCCGACAAAATAAATGAAGGCGCTACAGGCAGCGATGATCATAAATGCCCACCAGCGTTTATTCATGAACCGCTCCAAAGAGTTATGATAACCACTAACAAGCCGCTCAAAAAATGGTTCTGAGAATTCATAGAAACGACTTTTTTTATGTGTTTTACGAACCATGTGTGCGTTCAACATGGGCGTAAGTGTAAGTGAAACAAAGGCGGAAATTAAAACAGCTCCGGCTATGACTACACCAAATTCCCTGAATAACCGTCCGACAAATCCTTCTAAAAATATAACAGGCATGAATACTGCAGCTAATGTGATTGAGGTGGAAATCACAGCGAAATAAATTTCTTTTGAGCCTTTATGTGCAGCTTCAATAGGATTCATTCCGCCCTCAACTTTTTTGAAAATGTTTTCTGTAACGACAATCCCATCATCCACTACTAAGCCCGTTGCCAATACAATTGCTAATAGAGTAAGTACATTGATAGAAAATCCCATCAGGTACATAATAAAAAATGCACCGATCAATGAAACAGGAATATCGATCAGCGGACGGAAAGCGATCAGCCAGTCACGAAAGAATAAATAAATAATAAGAACAACCAATATAATGGCAATGATCAGTGTTTCTTTTACTTCAGCGATGGAGCGTTTCACGAAACGGGTATTGTCCAATGCAATACCTAATTCAAAATCTTTTGGAAGATCTTTTTTTAACTGCTCCACCCGTTTATAAAATTCATCAGCAATATCAATATAATTGGCTCCGGGTTGTGGTATTACTCCAAGGCCTATCATGGGCACTCCTGATTGGCGTAAAATGGTTTCTTCATTTTCAGCACCTAATGTTGCTGTACCAATGTCTTTAAAGCGAACGATTTGATTTCCATCAGACCGGATGATCATATTATTAAATTCTTCTTCTGTGCTGAATTTCCCAACTGTTTTCACAGTCAATTCTACAGCTAATCCTGAAACTTTTCCCGATGGCAGCTCCACATTTTCTTTATCCAATGCTTGTTTTACATCTTGAGGTGTAATGTTATAAGCAGCCATTCTGGAGGGGTTCATCCACATGCGCATAGCATATTTTTTGTGTCCCCATATTTGGACAGTACTTACTCCAGGGATGGTTTGTAATCGTTCAGCAATAACATTCTCCGCAAAGGCGCTTACTTCCAGTTGGCTTTTTGTATCACTCTGAAGGGTCAATGATAATATGGCTTCTGAATTCGCGTCTGATTTGGTTACGGTAGGTAAAGCATCAATGTCTTGTGGTAACTGGCGTACAGCTTGTGATACTTTATCGCGCACATCATTTGCGGCAGCTTCTAAATTTGCATCCAGGTTAAATTCCACCGTGATGCTGCTGGATCCCTGGTTGCTGGAAGAAGAGATGGTTCGTACTCCTTCAATTCCATTGATTGCTTTTTCAAGCGGCTCGGTAATTTGTGATTCAATAACATCCGCATTGGCACCAGCGTAACTTGTACGAACCGTAATAACAGGCGGGTCAATTGAAGGGTATTCACGAACACCTAAATAGTTATACCCGATGCCTCCGAATAATACAATGATCACCGACATTACAATTGCCAACACGGGCCTGTTAATGCTTATGGAGGAGATGTTCATAATTGTGTTCTTTATTATCGTTCCTGTTCTCGATGCACTCTTCGCCTTAGGACAAATCGTTACTCGAACTGACCTATACACACTGTTATTTCGAGTAGCTTGTCCACCTCGGTGGACGAGCGTATCAAGAAACGTACACTAGCTTATTTTATCTGCGTTATTTTTACTGCTGCATCGGGCTTTAATTGCATGATGCCTGTAGTTACAATAGTATCGCCTATTTGCAAACCATTTATCACTTGTATTTTATCACTTGTTCTTACACCTGTTTCAATCATTACCGGTTTGGCTTTCCCGTTTTTTACCGTGTATACTTTTTTTCCTCTTAATTCGGGTATCACTGCTTCCGTGGGGATCATCACGGCATTTTCAATATCTTTTAATAATACTTTAATATGAGCAAATGCTCCCGGGTAAATTGTAGCTTTTTTATTCGGGCAAATGGCGCGCACCTGTATCGTTCTTGTATTCATATCGATCTTGGGTTCAACAGCATATATTTCTCCTTCCATATCTTCTTTCATTCCTTCAATATTAAAAAGAACTTTCACTTCTTTTTGAAGAAAAGGCGCGTAACGTTCAGATACAGAAAAGTCAATTTTCACAGGATCGATCTGTAATACATTTGCAATGCTGGTTCCGGCACTTATATAACTTCCTTCGCTTACATGTTTTAATCCCACAATACCGGTGAAAGGAGCATGTATTTCGGTTTTGGTGATTTGCGACTGAACAAAATCTATATCAGCGGTTATGGTATTCATTGTGTTTTGTGAAATATCAAATTCCTGCTGACTAATCCCATTTATCTTTAGAAGTTCCTGCTGGCGTTTTACTTGTGTTTCGGCAAGATCATACTGAGATTGTAATTTTTTTAATTGAGCACGGAAATCACTGTCGTTTATTTTTACTAAAAGTTCGCCTTTCGAAACCAGACTGCCTTCTTTTAAGGGCAAAGAAATTATTTTACCCGACAACTCAGGTTTTAATTCCACTTCTTCATTTGCCAGGATGGTTCCCGATGCATAAACAATGTTTTCCAGATTTTCGGGTTTTATTACAAATGCAGCTACTGCATTTGCTCCGCCTTTGCCTTGTTGTTGATCGTTTTTGGTTTCTGATGGAGCAGGGAAGAAGATGAGCTTCAGTCCTATAAGTACTCCTGCAATAACAATAATTATTAAAATGTTTTTGATCTTCATGCGCTAACTGTTTAAACGTTATTGAAGCCCGGTTTATAAGAAATACAAAGATACTATTCGGTTTCCGAATATAGATATATGTATCTACATTTAATTAGATTGTAATTCCAAAAATTTGGATCTCAATTCATCAGTTGGGATCATACATTGGTCTTTTTTTCCAAACCATTTGTAACGGTTCCGGGCAATAAGATCATATGCGAAATTTCGGATAAAGGCAGGAATGATGATAAAAGAATAGAATAAAGGGTAAAGTTTATCCAGTTTTTTACTAGTGCGCAATGCTGCTGTGGATTTTGTATACGCTTTGTTATTTTCAATCAAAATAAAACTATCAGTTGTAATAGTATTGATATTAAATTTTTGTAATAATTTTTTTCCTGTTTCGGATTGTAAGGTGGCAAAACGGAACTGATTTTTTTTATCATGCCGGATCACAAAATTAATAGAGGAATTACAGAGATTACATATCCCGTCAAAAAGAATAATGGAAGTATTGTTTGACATTAGTGGCGTATAGCTACGGAATAAGGATCAACAGAGATCTCCTGTCTTTTAATATTTCCTGTACTTGTACTAACCATTGTTAGTGTGTTGAGATCAATAAAGGATACATTGCCATTTCTTCCTAAACACAGTGATTCATGATGAGGAGCAGGACTGTCAGCGGAAGCGTTTCTGTTTACAACATACACTGTTTTTTTTGCATCATCCACTTCAATGCCATGTGGTTGATGGCCGGTATAAATATGTTTTACAAAAGTATTGGTGCTATAATCAATTACAGCAACGGATCCGCGCTTACCCGGAAAATTACTGACATCTTCCATACACGTCACAAATAAATAATTAGTAGTGGTTGAAAAACTTAATTCCTGGGGTTTGGCGCCTACAGGAATAATACTAAGCAGTTGATCTGTTCCGGTTTGAAAAAGCCGGATCTCGTTAGTGCCTTCGCAGGTCACGGCATATTTTTTTCCATCTGGAGAAAATCGTATTTCATGTACGTTAAGCGTTGTTGGTGGTATTGAAGTATATAAATTTACTTCCGTGATGAAACTGAAATCAACCAGAATTTTATGTAATTTATTTCCTTGCTGTTGTGTTACATATAAGGTGTCATCAGTATTGTTCAATTCGGATCCATGCGGAAAATTACCGCCGGGAATAACAAGTGAGGAAGCAGCAAGAGTGTTTAAATTCACAGTTGCAATTCTAGCATTAGCGTAATCCACACAATAAGCTGTATTAGAATTGCTGGAAATTACAAATGTATTCCATTGTCCAATAGTAAGATTCGCCCGGCCTACAAAACTATCATCGGAGGTGCGGTATTTTTCTAAAATATTTCCTGTCAGAAAGAGAACATACCAATATTGCCCGTCCGGTGAAACTTTTACCATATGTGGGGATTCACTATTGGCTGTTGCTCCAACATCAACATACCGCATTGGTAATAATGTTTCTTGATCAAATACAGTTACTACATCACAAGCTTGGTTAGTTACATAAAATTTTTTTCTGTTCGGATCATCAGAAAATTTTACAAATCCATCTCTGTTGGGAGCGCCGGCATCTATCCAGTTCTTTATCAAAGTAACTTCTTCACGTGTTAAATGTTCTTTGTTATAGGGCATAGTAGGCTTTAATGTAACGCCCATATCCGGAAATGTATTTGTATAGTAAAATAAAGTACTATAATCAGAACGGTATGGGACCAAACAAGCCCCTGCTGTTCCGCCTTCAAATAATTTATTCCAGCCCTCCATGGATAATCCGCCTGCAGCATCCTTACTCTCGTCATTATGACAACCTGATACGGCACATTTTGTAAATACAAGTTTGCCTATATCGTCAGGATATTTATTATAATCGGGTGTGGCTTTTTCAGAGGTGCAGGCGCTGAATAAAATAGCCACTACTAAGGTTAAAGCTGTAAATAATATGGAACCTGATTTTTGCATTTTAAACTACTTTCAAAGTTAAATAAAAAAAACCCGCATTCAAAGGGAATTGCGGGTTTTGTAGGTGTTATTAATATTACTCTGTTACTGGCACATCACTTTTTGTTGTTTTATCATATTTAAGTTTTACAGCTACCCCGCCCATTACCTCTTGAGATATAGTATTGTCATAGCCTACCCCATATAAATAATAATCACCATCACGGAGGTTTGTAAATACATAATGTGCATCACCACCGGTAGCAACAGATGCATCATAATCTGCAGTGTTGGTTCCGGGAAATTCAGTTGCTCCATACTTTATATACACTGTGGAGTTGGGTATCCGTTCACTATGATGCATTACAAAACCACTTACAGTTGATTTTCCACCTGTACCTTCTTTGGTGCAGGAAAAAGCCAACATACCTATTAATATAATTAGGCAATATCCAATTATTCTGTATGATCCGAGTATTTTCATAATTATAAAGTTACAAAATATATAACTTATTTAATAATTTGATAAACTACTTGTTCCGCTTTATTATCCTTCCGGGTATAAGCAACTAGTATGGAATTATTTTTCATGGCTTTTAATACAGGGAACACACAATTCAAACTATCCGGAGTAATGTAATCCTTGTGAATTGTTTTTTCTGCCGCATTTCTTTTCTGTAAACCGATCCGTGAATTGTAATTCTCTCCTTGTTGGATCACTTCATCCCAAACAATAACCACATCATCATTTTCATCTGTTATGATCTGTGGGTGTTTTGCCGAAGCTTTTCCGCTTACGCTGTCGCGAATTGAAAATGTTTTACCATTATCAGCAGAGCTGCAATAAAAAACTCCCTGGCCGCCTCCTAATGTATACCATGCAAAATGCAGGCCTTTTTTGCTTTCGGCTATTGCGGGGCCTGTATGCGGGCAGCCATTTATAACCCAGTTATCCACACTGATTCGCTGGGAAGAAGAAAATGTTTTTCCTTCGTCTGATGAAAACGTATGCACCATGTCACGAATACTATCGTTGATAATATCACGAAAAGTGGCATGAATATTATTTTTATTGTCTACGAAAAGATCTGTTCTGCAACATTGACAAATGGATTCGCAAATTGCTTTTTCATTTTCAAAACCATTTTTTCCATTCGTACTTGCAAAATAAAGAGTTGACCCTTCTGTGTCAATTTTTTTTCGGTTATCAAGCCAGATGATAGCGGCTTCTCCGTTTGATAGAATCACAATGTCAAAATAACGCTGGTCGTAACTGGAGGTATCAGTTACCAAAGGTGTTGCATTGCTCCATGTTTTCCCTTCATCAAATGATTGTGTATAAAATACCAATCCTGAATATTTGTTTTTGGGATTAGAATTGTTTGTTCCCCAAACAGCTATGATTTCTCCGGAAGGTTTAAAAACAATTTTCGGCATATTCTCTCCATGGGGATGAATATTTTTTCCGGAAGGAATTTCAATGATAGTGTTAAATTTCCCTTCATTATAAATTGCATAACAAATAATATTTGTTGAATCATTTATCTTTTTTACCCAGCTTAATACTGTATTTCCTTTGTCATCCGATGTTAAGAAAGGGCAGGAAGATGATGTATCAACCACCATAGCTGCTGTTTCATCTTGTTCTTTCATTGAAGGATCGGTACAGGAAAAAAGTATAAAACACAATGGAATGATCGTAATTATTTTTTTCATTTTATGTTAATGTATAATTATTTTTTGCCTGTAAAATTATATTGAACACCGAAAACAAATGTACGTGGAGGAGCAGCTGTAAAGCTTGTTCTGTCAGTTGCATTATTACCTCTGGTTGCATTGAATGCATATAATTCATCTGTAATGTTCATGATGTTGCTAAATACTTCTAACCCTTTCCATTGATACCCGATACGAAAATTAAGGACACTAATACCTTTCAATCCGAAAACGCCTTTATCTTCATATTTAATAGTGTTGACCTGATTCTGATACCAGCTGCTCATGTATTGCCATTCAATACCAAGCCGTAGACCTGGTACAAACTTAGGTTTGTAAATAATTTCGCTGTTCGCGATCCATGAAGGTGAGCCCGGCATGATCTTTCCGTTTACATCTTTTACCTTATCAGAAGCCTTGGTACTTAAAATAAATTCGTCATAACGGTGCATCGCATTCGTTCCTCCAACACGTATCATCCACTGTACAGCAGGGCGGCATGTTATCCCGAATTCTATACCCTGGTGTGTGGTTTTTCCGGCGCTTTGGAGATCTGTTGAATTATCCGGTTGACGAATACTTAGTAATTCATTCTTTCCTGTCATTTGATAAACAGATACATCTATATCCAATTTATTTTTGAATAAACTTGCCCAACCTCCCAATTCATAATTGGTAAATTTTGCGGGTTCAAGGTTGTAATAAAATTCAGCCGGGACAATGTTCGGTTTTTTACGAAACACCGATGTTAAACCCGGAGGAGAAAACCCTTGTCCGTAATTCCCATAAATTCCAATATTGCTAATGATCTTATAGGTAACACCTATCTTAGGAGTAAATTCCTGATAAGATCTTTTACCGGATGTATTATCTAAGTAATTGTAATATTTAAAAGACATATCATCATACCTCCCGCCAAGTGTAATGGTCAATTGCTTAAACGGTTTTATTTCCGCTTGTAAATAGGCCGCTGAATTTATTAATGTAGCATCGTAATCAGCAATTTTAATATCAGGGCGTTCCTGAAAAATGGAATATCGCTCCACGGATTTACTATCGGGCCGCAGCCTGGCATCAAGTTCTATCAGGTATGAATTGTATGTTACGGGAGAATTATCCAAACTTACACCCGCAATCAATTTGGTTCTTATTGGTTTTATTTCAGCAGCATGTTGCAGAATAAATGCTTGGCTTTTAAAACTGTTGTCGTTAATTTCTCCCGTTGCAGTATATTTTCCTGTGCCCCATCTGATAGCATACGCCGGGTTTTGTGCAATGGTATTACCCCTATATATTAAATGCAAAACAGTATTATTATTTTCGTTCCATTTGTGTTCGGTTGAAAGCCGGGTACGCAATGATCTTACCTTCCGGTAAGCAAAATCGGAAGTACTTACATAGTCCCTGCCATAAAAAGCTATGCTGTCAATACTTCCTGACATATCAGAATAATAATCATGATAGGAGCCTGCTAAGATCAATTTCGTTTTTTTTGTAAGATCGTAATCAAAACGTGCATTGATGGAATTTTTATCATAATCCGAATAGGTCATCCAGCTGTTTTGCTGTTTGGCATAGTAGCCTCCGGCATAGAAGCCTAATTTTTTAGTGATCATCCCTCCTGTACCATATTGTACACGTTTGTAACCGAAGTTGTCAAACTGAATACCTACACGGGCTGTAGTTATAGCTGTTGGTTTTTGAGTGATAAAATTAATGGCACCGCCTACGGCTTCGGGGCCATATAATGATGATGCGGGCCCTTTTACTACTTCAATACCGGAAACAGCAAAAATATTCATCTCTATCAGCGCATTGTGATTAAAAACACCCATTGCTCGAAGCGGGATCCCATCTTCCATGTATAAAAAATAGGCATTGGTTCCCATGGGCTGACGGATGGACATCATGTGCTGTTCATTGTTTAGATTAACCATCGCCACTCCGGGTACTTTATTTATAAGCTCCGTAATGAGAGTTGCTTTAGAGTCGTTGATCGTAGTTGACGATAATTTACTGATGGCCATAGGAACATCGGCTCTTGATTGTGCATTCCTGCTGGCCGTAACTACTACTTCCTGCATGTTGGATGCAGTAGAAGCAAGGCCAATTATGCAATTTTTGCCGAATTCTGCCTTTAATATTTGTGATTGATAACCTATACAACGCACTTCAATACTGTCAACAGGTTGTTCAGTCATTAAAGTGAAAACCCCATTTGAATTACTAGTGACCCCGGTTTGAGTATTGGGAATAAAAATACTAACCCCCGGTAAGGGCTCCTTACTTTCTTTATCAAATATTTTTCCTGATAAAGCATGTTGTGCAATAGCGGGTATGGCTGATACCAATAATGATATTACAGCACCAATAAATAGTTTCATGGATGTTATATTAAATTAATACAAATGATTACTCACTATAAAAGTGAATATTGAGGCACTATATTTGTATTAACAGGCAGGAGGATGAAAAACGGATGATAGATGGGAATCTGATTCAGAAAATAAATAGAGAGAATGATGTTGATCCTGTTTGCGTATATTATTTAAAAATGCGAATAATTTGTCTTCAGAAAAAAACTGGATCTCTGTTTTGGTTTTAATATTATTGGAAGGAGCATTTTCTTTTTTCTCTTCTTTCTCTAATTGTTTTTTCAAATGACATTTACCATTACATTTTAATACGGGCTTGGCTTTATTTTCACAAAATAATTTAGTAATTGTTTCTTTATTGACCTGGTAATTAACAATAATAAATAATTTGCTGACTGATTGCAGCATAAAAGCTGATATTAATAATATGGCGATAAACGATTTCAAGAGTATAGTCTAGTACACAAATATACGGAATAATGATAAGAAAATGGTTTGAAATGCGTAATTTTATGGAAAATGATAAAGAATATTAGAATAATTATTGCCTTGGTATTCGCTATAGCTATAATTCCTGAAGTAAAAGCTCAGTTTGTATCCGCTATTGTAGGTGTTGATGGTCTAACCTGCTCTTCCTGCTCATTTGCTACAGAAAAATCAATACGGAAACTTGATTTTGTAGATAGTGTGTATATGGAACTGGATAAGAATATGGCTACCGTTTTTTTTAAAAAGAATATGCCCGTTTCCGTAAAAAATCTGGCTCAAAAGGTCATTGATGCCGGATTTTCGGTAAGGACCATGGATGTGATTTTTAACTTCAATAATTTTACTGCAAATAATGATGTTTGTTTTGAATATGAAAACAATACGTATCAATTTGTAAAGCTTGACTCAGAAAAAAAGTTGAATGGTATTTCCACCATCCGTTTTATTGGTGAAAAATATCTGTCGAAAAAAGAATATAAGTTTTGGAAGTTTTTTTCTTCCACACCTTGTAAAAATACATCGCCTATCTCAGAACAGTACTACGTTACTATTCGTTGAAAAAATAATTAATGTATGTTTTTATTTTTTTATAAGATTCTTCACTACGTTCAGAATGACAAAATGCTTGGGTTTTGTTATGTTGAGTACTTCGGCTTCGCTCAGTATAAACTCCACCGAAACATTTGTGGGTGGATTTTCATAGCATTTCTAATATTTTTTACTTCACCAATCAAGGCACAAGAACTTTATCCCCATGTTGAACCGGCAAGTAATATTCCTAAAGGAGTGTTGGGCATTCGTCTTGCAAATGAGGGGTATAATGAAATTAATCAATTTCGTACCCAGCAAAGTTTACGTTTTATGTATGGCTTTTCACCAAAATGGATGGCCACCGCTTCATTTAATTTCTCCAATCACCATGGTAAAACGTTACCTGCCGATTTTATCCGCAATGATGGGAATATTGGTTATCATACACATGGAACACAAAAAGGAAAAACATATCCTTATCGTTTTGAAAATTTTAACCTGAATGTTAAATATCGTTTTTTAAGTATAGATGGTGAACAAAGTCATTTCCGGATGGCGGCTTATGCAGAGGGTGCAACGGGTAACCAGGCCCACGATGAAGCTGAGCCTTCATTAATGGGTGATAATGGTGGAATAGGCGCAGGGCTGATCGTTACTAAATTGAAAAAACGCTTCGCGGTATCTGCAGCTGTGGGAGGAATAGTTCCTCAGGATTACACGTATAAAAAATCAGATTCTACATTAAAAATAAGTTATGGAAATGCATTGACTTATAGCCTTTCAATGGGCTTGTTATGCTTACCTCTGAAATATAAAAATTACAAACAAACAAATGTAAACCTGTATGCCGAATTTATAGGCAGGTCATACGATGGAGCAAAAATATATAGTAATGGTAAAGAAATTATTATTGCGAGCGTTCCCGGTTTGGAAAAAGGAAATTATATTGAATTCAGACCTTCAGTACAGTTTATTTTTAATTCTAAACTGCGCATGGATCTATCAATGGCATATCCCATATTGAACCGCTCTTACGTTCATCCGGAATACGTTTTTTATTTTATCATTCAGCGTTATTTTTATTTTAAATAGAGTTAGAGGCATTTCAAAATTTACCTTATTATTTAACTTGTGCGTAATAATATTGCATATTTAAATATTTTTTGTTCGGCCCCGGCCAGGGTCGTATATTTATAGAATAGCATGTTTTGTGTGTGATAACATACTATTTCGGGTTAATACACCGTAAATCCACAACAAAAATTTGAACAGCCTCTTAGAATTTAAAAGAGAGCCCAATGGCCAGTACTTCCTTGAATTGTAAACGAGGCCCCGTGCCCGGTGTTTTTACGCCATCCATTTCACGCACTACCGGAACAGGAATATCATGATCATAGATCATTTGAGTACTGATGCTTGCTGCAAGGAACTTATTTACTTTCATCCCGATCAATACTTCCCAGTTTACATCCACATGTTGAGGATCCTCCGGATAGTTGCTGAACAATTCCAATCTGGTAGAAAAGTTTACGTTTTTAACGATGTCTTTTTTGAATGTCATTTTCAAGAAACCACCAAATTCGGACCGCGTTATATTTCCGTGTTTTACCAATACATATTCTCCTGCTACACTATCATATTTAGCTGGCTCAACACCAAAGGCTCCTGCATCGGCCAATCGTTGATTATTGACAATGGTGGTTTTTGATGTAAGGGGAGCAATGAGTAAATTAAAGCTGTTGTCTTTTGTTTTATAGTCCATACCCAAAGCTGCTATTACATAAGCAGGTGCCATAAAATGTGAGATAACAGTGGAGTCATCGGGTAGATTATATCCTACATCAAACTGTGTCTTGAAATTTACCAAAGCCGAATAATACCAATGATCAGCAAAAGCTTTTCGTCCATATTTGGTAGAGAAGTCTATTTTATCCTCATTTTTTCTTGGTGCTGAATGACCTGATTTTAAGAGACCGTATGCAAGATCAAGCGTATTATCCCAGGTATTTGCACCTTTCTTATAATTGGCAAATATATTTAATAGAGCAGTTACCGATAATGCATTTTCACCACCCGCGGCCCAGTTGGTAAAGCTTGATTGTGAAAAATTAATGGTGCCTATTCCGCCTTTTATCCAGGCTTTTGTAGTGTCAATTGTTTGGGCATTCATAGAGCATGCCGTAATCACAACAAAAAATGGTATAGTTTTTTTCATGAGAAGTGTATGGATTTAATAGTGCTGAATTTTTTAATGAATATCGGTTAAAGATGGTGTAAGTAATTTAAACTTACGATAATTTTGAGAAAAATGTTTTTAAAGGAAAGAAAAAAAAGACGACAAAAGGTGTCACTAATATTCAATCTTTCTCAGTCAAATTCGGGGAAGCAGGGGTATGCAATCAGAGGTTACTCCTCTCTCCAAGAGGGCAGGTGGATCATGCCAACTCCATTTGCAATCTGTTCAAACTTCTGTAAAGTCCGTTTTCAAGATGTATCAGTTCTTCATGCGTTCCGCTTTCACGCACTTCCCCTTTTTCAACTACAATGATCTTATCTGCTTTGCGAATGGTGGATAAACGGTGCGCAATAACAATGGATGTTCGGCCCACCATTAATTTATCCAATGCTTCCTGTACCAAGCGTTCCGATTCTGAATCCAGTGAACTGGTTGCTTCATCCAATATTAAAATGCTTGGATCTTTTAATACCGCACGTGCAATGGCAATGCGCTGTCGTTGTCCGCCTGATAACTGGATACCGCGTTCACCCACAATGGTTTCAAATTGTTGGGGAAAACTTTCGATAAACTCCAATGCATTTGCTTTACGGGCTGCTTCTACAATTTCGGCGATGCCGGCTAATGGTTTTCCATAAGCAATATTTTCTTTAATGGTTCCTCCAAATAATAAAACATCCTGCGGTACAATGGCCATGTTATCACGCAATTCTGTTAATCCGTATTCATTTGAATTTATTCCATCTATTTTTATTTTTCCGTTTTGCGGATCATAAAAGCTTAATACAATGGAAGCAATGGTCGATTTTCCTGAACCGCTCGGGCCTACCAATGCAACAGTTTCTCCTTTATTAACTTTGAATGAAATATTTTTTAATACCTGGAACTCCGGCCTGCTGGGATAGAAAAATGATACATTATTGAATTCAATATCGCCATGGATGCGCTTATTGTTTTCACTTTTTTCATAATCCAGGTTTATAGATTCAGGAGTGTCATCAATGATATCCATTACCCGCTCGGTAGCTCCAATGGCACGTTGTATTGCAGCAAGCTGTTCTGCAATGCCTCCAATGGATGCAGCAACAAAAACGGTATAAAATAAGAATGATAACATATCTTTTGCAGAGATCTCATCATTTACTGTCATCACGATTCCCTGCCATACAATAAAAACAATAGCGCCAAACAGACAAAATATAACAAAAGAAAAGAAAGAACCTCTAGCAACCCCGCCTTTGATAGCGAGTTTCATGATCTCTGCAACTTTATTATTGTAACGTTTTATTTCATAAGGTTCATTGGTAAATGATTTTACATTGGCAATTCCCTGCAAACTTTCACCCACGATCACATTTGATTCGGCAATTTTATCCTGCACTGTTCTTGATAGTTTACGAATGTAACGTGCAAAAAATAAGGTGATGATCGCGATTATCGGAATTACAGCAAGCATGATCAGAGCCATTTTAAGGCTCATAAAACAGATAATGATGATACCTCCGATAATAATAATGAGCTGCCGTAAAAATTCCGCAATGTTGGTAGTGAATGTTTCGGAGATCTGGTTGACATCAGCAGCAATACGGGAATTTAATTCAGCGACTTGCCGTTGGGAGAAAAACCCCATCGGCATTTGTATCAGTTTATTATAGGCTGCCTGGCGAAGGGATGCCAACATATTTTCAGTTACGCTGGTGAAAGTTACCACTCTGAAAAATGAAAATATTGCTTGTAAAGCAAAAAGCAGTAATAGTTGTAAGCCGGTAGAATTAGCAAATTCCAATAGTTGATCTTTATCAACATCAGCACCGCTCCCTCTACCTATCACACCCATCAGGTTTCCCATTAACCGCGGAAAAATAAGGGCTGTAGCAGCTGTTCCGGCTAAAAAGAACATACCTAAGGCAAACTTCCATTTATGTTTTCCTATATACTTAAATAGCCGAAGCGATTTTAGGAGATTTTGCTTATTTAATTTTGCCTTTGATAATTCTTCGGTGTCCTTAACCTTACGTGCCATCTGTAAAAATTGAAGTGTAAAGGTATGATTTTTTGATGCGAAAATAGCTGAAATAATCATTTCTGAAACATTGTTCTACCAAACTTCTGAACCCTGCAATGCGTATCTTTAAGCACGATATGGAAACCGTACAAAAAAGACATACCAACTCTCTCATCAATGAAACCAGTCCGTACTTACTACAACATGCTCATAATCCTGTGAACTGGTATGCCTGGAATGATGAAACACTTGAAAAAGCCAAACAGGAGAATAAACTGATCTTAATAAGTATCGGCTATTCTGCCTGCCATTGGTGTCATGTGATGGAACATGAAAGTTTTGAGGATGAACATGTGGCAAGGCTGATGAATGATCATTTCATTTGTATTAAAGTGGATCGGGAAGAACGGCCGGATATTGACCAGGTGTATATGCTTGCTGTTCAATTAATGACCGGTCGCGGAGGATGGCCACTGAATTGTTTTGCTTTGCCTGATGGGCGCCCTGTGTATGGAGGTACTTATTTTCAGAAGCAGCAATGGATGAACATATTACTGAATCTTGCTAATCTGTATAAGAATGAACCGGAGCAGGTATTGGATTATGCAAAACAACTCACCGATGGAGTAAAGCTGGCAGAATTAGTAAAAATAAATGAGGAGCAAAAAGAATTCACCATCGATACACTTCATCAATGTTATAAAAATTGGGCCCCACGTTTTGATAATGAAGAGGGCGGGCCTGATAAAGCGCCCAAGTTCCCATTGCCGAATAATTACCAGTTTTTATTACGTTATTATCATCACACCAAAAATGAAGAAGTCCTGAAGCACATTCAGCTCACTCTCCAAAAAATGGCTTATGGAGGAATTTATGATCAGATCGGTGGAGGATTTGCACGCTATTCGGTTGATCATTACTGGAAGGTACCGCATTTTGAAAAGATGTTGTATGACAATGCCCAGTTGGTAACCTTGTATTGCGAAGCATTTCAGGTAACAAAAGATCCATTGTATAAACAAATAGTGTATGAAACGCTGGGGTTTATTGAGCGTGAAATGACATCTTCTGAAGGAGCCTTTTATTCAGCATTGGATGCAGATTCGGAAGGGGAGGAAGGGAAATATTATGTATGGACCAAAGATGAATTACAAACCATTTTGAAAAAAAAATTTGACCTGTTCGCTGATTATTTTAATATCAATGACCGCGGTTTATGGGAATACAATAATTATATTTTACTGAGACATGAAAGTGATGAAGCAATTGCTGCTAAGCATAATATAAGTGTGGAAGACTTGCAGAAAAGTGTAATTAAAATGAAAAAGAAACTTTTAGCTTTTCGTGAAAAGCGTATTCGCCCCGGACTGGATGATAAAACATTAACTTCCTGGAATGCCTTAATGCTTAAAGCTTATGTGGATGCATACAATGTATTTGAAGAAAAACATTTTTTAGATATCGCAATAAAAAATGCCACCTTCATTTTGCAAAAGCAATTGCGTCATGATGATGGTTTGAATCACAATTACAAGAATGGAAAATCAACAATCAATGGTTACCTGGAGGATTATTGTTTTACTATTGAAGCATTAATTGCGTTGTATGAGGCTACATTTATTGAACGTTATCTGCTCAAGGCGGATGAATTAATGAAGTATTGCATCGTGCATTTTCAGGATAAAAAAAGTGGAATGTTTTATTTTACCTCTGATGAAGACAAAGCGCTGATCAGCCGGAAAATGGAATTGTCTGATAATGTTGTTCCGGCATCTAACTCAGGCATTGCCAAATCGTTATTTATATTGGGACATCACCTGGAGAATGAAAAATACATTAGTATGAGCCGGGAAATGCTTAACAACATGCTTTCTGAGATCGTTAATTATGGCTCAGGTTATAGTAATTGGGCAACGTTGTTATTGTATTATACCCAGCCCTTCTACGAAGTGGCAATTGTTGGTAAATCTGTTGATGAAAAGAGAAAGGACCTTAATAAACATTACCTTCCAAATAAGATATTTGCAGGAAGCGCAGGAAAGAGCACTTTACCATTGCTTAAAAACAGAAATTTTAAAGGACAAACAATGTTCTATGTTTGTTCGAATAAGGTCTGCAATAAGCCGGTGAGTGAAGTTGAAGATGCGCTGAAACACCTCACCCCAACCCTCTCCTGAAGGAGAGGGAGAGGAGAATGCAAAATAAATCCGTCATTGCGAGGGCATCCCGATAGCTATCGGGACGACGAAGCAATCTCTTTATCGAGATTGTTTCGATAGGAAAGCTCTCGCAGTTACCGTATCAATAAAAAATGTTTTTGAAAAGTCAAATAGTTTTCTGTTTTTTATTTCTATTAATCTGTAACTGCAGCGCCCAGCTGCTGAATACCAAACCTATTGATATAAATGTTGGCCCTGTTCATTTTGACAAAGGAATAGTTAAACAGAACAGGATAAAGAGCATTCTAGTGATCATGGTTGATAAACCGGATGGCGCCCTGATCATTGATAAAGGAGCTACACAAGGTTATGAGTTTGATGAAAAAGGAAGAGTGATCCGGTATTATTATACTATTTTGGATAAGCTGGAATTAAAGGAAGTAGAGGTGCCTGCTATAAAAATGCATGGCCGGGTTATAAAGCCAACAACTACAGAAATGGTTGTCAGATATATTAATGATACAGTTTTCGCAAATATATTTTATGACCAACAGGACAGGATCATTAGTAAACGCGTTAGAACAGGCGATTATTATGACGCATACTATTACGAATACAATGAACAGGGACAAATAAAAAAAGAAATGCATTGCAAGGAAACCAATATAAGTGAGAATAAGAGTGAATTTAAAATGGGTGTGCAAAATATTTTATCATCTGAAACATTCATCTACACTACCCTTACTCCAACACAAATAAGAAAGCAGTGTTTGAATGATGAAGGAAGAGAGTATAAAAAAGCGATCATTAATTATGATAAAAAAGCGAATAAACTGTCAGAAAATTATGAATTTATTGTCAGCTGGATGCGGCAGGAAAATAACTATCAATATGATAGCAATGGACGATTATTGGAGCGGACATTCATTAGTAATGAAAGCGGAGAACTGAAAGAATATACGGTTTTTGAAAATGACAGAACCGGTGTTCTGTTATCCGAGAAAAGATTTAAGAATGATGTACTTCTGAATGAAATAAGTTATTTGTATGATGAAACGCGTAACCTGGTTAAGTCACATGTTAATCGTGATCATAGAAATTCTTCGATAGGGATTGTGAAATATTCGTATACGTTTTATTAGGAGTTTTCTTTTTTCTTCCCCGCTACAAAATCCTTTAAATAGAATGGCTCGAAATAAGCAGCATCTTCAAACTGTTTATTTATAAATGCCTGTTCTGAAAGCGAGATCATATTTTTAGCAGATAGAAAAATACCATCAATGAATATTGCATTTTTATTTTTTGATAATATGCTTTTACATTTGTCAGCGCCATCGCCAAAGAATATAACCTGATTTGTTTCAAGCAGATCAGCAAAAGAATTTTCATCAATTATTTCTGCAGCTGTTGTTTTGATTTCTTTATTGTCAGAATTATATATAGCACAATACACTTCCATTCTCCGCGCATCAATCATAGGGCAAAATAATACCTCACCCCGGCCCTCTCCGAAGGAGAGGGGGCTGATACTATTCTTTAATTCACTTCTTATCGCTTTAATAACATTGTCAATTTCTACAATCACTTGTTCGTTCTTAAATCGAATTACTTTAAAACCACATTTAATTAACTCTTCTGTTCGTATGGCATCTTCTTCTATTTGGTGATCGTGGATTTTCCCATCAATTTCAATTATAAGTCTTTTTTCAATGCAAGCAAAGTCCACAATGTATTTATCTATTGGGTGTTGTCGCCTGAATTTGTATTCTAATTTATTGGCTCTAAGGTGCTGCCAGATAATTTTTTCTGCTTCGGTTTGATTTTTTCTGTTTTCTTTGGCATTAATAACAGATGAACTCCAATCTAATTTGCCGGCTGTAAAGTAGCGAGGACTAATTCTTGCTGGATTAGTTCCCTCTCCTTCGGAGAGGGCTAGGGAGAGGTGTTGAAGAGTATTTATTGCGATCAAAGGTTTGTTTAGAGAATAACACAATCCCTTTGCAGTACTAACGCCAATACGTAAACCGGTATAAGAACCGGGGCCTTTGCTTACTGCAACAGCATCAATATCCGAAAGTTTTAGTTTAGCTTGTTGGAATACATCGTCAATAAAAAGTGTGAGATTTTCAGCATGTGAATAATCACCGGTATGTTCTTTGAAGGTGAGTAAGTCTCCATCTTTTGCAAGAGACACACTGCAAACGGTAGTTGCTGTTTCCAGATTCAGGATTAAAGCCATTAAAATTTTGTTTGAGATTTTTGATAGTATTACGATTGAAACACAACTTTATTATCAAATTTTCAAAATCAGCACATTTTCAAATTATTTTTTTGTTCCGCTAAATAATTCAGCCTTATCTACTTTTTTTACTTCCATATTTTCTTTGAGCTGTTTGGATATGGCGTTATATGGACCGGATATTACCTCATCACCTTCTTTTATACCTTCTTTGATCTCAATGTAATTATTATCCTGGATACCGGTTTTTACTTTTACCTTTTTAGTTTTTCCCTCGGAAAACAGGAACACACATTCTTCTACTTTTATTAAATGATCTATTTTATCGTTTTTTTCATTGGCGGTGTTTACTACAACCGGGCCATTTTCATCATCCTCCTTTTTAATTTCTTTTGCTTTGAATTCAGGACTGTCGGAACGGGTAGTAACCGATTGGATAGGTACAGTAATAACATTTGTAGCTGCTTTGGTTTGAATATCAACTGTTGCACTCATTCCCGGCCGAAAAGGAGCCCCACCTTTGTTTTCATTTACCAGGTCCTGGTATGATTCCTGTAAGATCCGGATCTTCACTACAAAGTTGGTTACCTGTTCCGCAGTTACTCCAAATGTGTTGGCAGAATTAGCAATTTCAGTAACAATGCCTTTGAATTTTCTATCCAGATAAGCATCTACTTCTATTAATGAAGTATCACCGTTGTGAACACGCACAATGTCATTCTCATTTACTTCTACACTCACTTCCATTTCATTTAAATTGGCCAGGCGCATGATCTCAGTACCTTCCATTTGTGCAGTACCCACAACCCGTTCTCCTTTTTCTTTATTTAATTTAGAGATAGTTCCGTTAACGGGAGAATAAATATTTGTTTTTGCAAGGTTGTCATTCGCCTCTTTTAAGGAAGCTTCGGTACTTTTTACATTAAAATCAGCGGCATTAACATTTTCTTCCGCGCCTCTTACATCAGCTTTAGCACCCTCGTATGCAGCTTTTGCAGCATCAAAGTCAGATTGAGAGATAGCGCCCTGCTCAAATAATTTTTTATTGCGCTGAAAGGAAGCTTCAATATTTACAAACGATGCTTTGATCTGCTCCAGACGTGCTGCAGCATTTGATAAATTGGCCTTTGCACCATTTAAAGTAGCCACCATTCGACTTGAATTAGATTCATAGATCAAGGGATTTATTTTGCAAAGCAGGTCTCCTTTTTTTACCTGGTCACCCTCTTTCACAAATAGTTCTACGATCTCACCTGAAACATCAGAACTGATCTTTACTTCCACTTCGGGTTGAATTTTTCCATTAGCAGAAACTGTTTCAACAATACTCCTTTTTTGTGCGTTTTCAGTTGTTACATTTAAAGCATCATCGCCTGAGCAGTTTTTAAGCATCATAGCTGCTATTAAAAGTGATACTCCTGCAACGATTATCCAAATTACTTTTTTCATGTATATTTATTTTATGCTACCCAACTTATCTCCCCTCTCCTTGAAGAGAGGGGTTAAGGGGTGAGGTTCACAATTTAAGCGGTTTGCCCTGGTAAAAATCAAGCACTTTGGTTTTAAAAACGTATTCGTATTTTGCTTGTAACAGGTCACTTTGTGTTTTAATTAATTGATTTTTAGAATCATTATAGTCGTTAGTATTTACCATACCTACATTGAATTTTTGCTCTGTATATTTAAAAGACTCCTGCATCGCATCCAGCGCTTTTTGTGTTGCATCGAATTTTTTTAATGCCGCATTCGCATCAGCATAGGCCTGTTGAATATTTTTTTGTAACTGAAGTTTTGCGGAGGCGATATTCAGACTGGCATTCAATTTTTGAATACGAGCCCTGTCAATAGCCGACTTGGTTTGCAAGCGATTAAAAATGGGTATCGTTAAATAAAAACCAAATGATTTATTTACGTTGTCTTTGTATTGATCAGCGTACGGAATATTTTCAAAAGTTGGATTGGAAAAATATGGTGATAAAACGGTATCACCTCCTGAAGTAATACTTCCCTCAGAGCTATAGCCTTGAAAAACAGGTTGGGTTAATACACGTTGACTGGCTCCCGAATATCCTGTGCCATAAGACGCACTGAATGATAAACGCGGGCTCAATCCACCCCAGGCCACATCTACAGATTTTTCAGCACTTTGTAGCTTGTATTCCGCACTTTTAATTTCAGGCAAATTACTTACTGCGGTAGTAAATATTTGGCTTGGAGTTGATGTTAGCAGCGCTTCATTGGCAATGTTCAGTTCAGGTTTTACAATACCAAATCCTTCAGCATTAGCCAGGTTTAATAGTTGTGCAAGTGATAAATAAGAAATATCCAGTTGATTCTGAGCGTTGGTCAAATTCAATTCTTCCAAGGCAGCCTGAGCCTGTATATCCAATAATGTTCCTTTCGCAACTGTACCTGCATCAAATAATTTTTTTGTACGTTGCACCATTGCATTGGTTATACCCATTTGATTGCGTGCATTTTCAACTGCTTCCATGCTATATAATATCTGTAAATAAGCAGCGGCAATATTCAATGACATATCATTTTTTACTTTATCCACATCATATTTGCTTGCCAGGTAACTGTATTTATTTGCCTTGATCGTATTGATGTTTTGAAAACCGCTAAATACTGTAATGTCAGAGCTTAAAGATAGGTTTTGCGATAATACCTGTTTTGTAGCAAATTGGTTAGTAAAGCGGTCGATGGTGCGCCCAAAGTTATAACTGTGTGCAGCATTTGCATTTAGTGAAGGAAGCAAATTTGCTTTGCTTTGAATAAGATCTACATCTGCTAATTCTGTATTTAATTCTGATTGTTTTATTTGAATGTTATTTTTTAAAGCATAATCAATACATTGCTCAAGGGTCCAGGCTTGTCCCGGTTTTATAGCATCCTGTCCTTGCACTTGTAATACGATTGTGAAAAATAAAAGAGTGATTTTTATGCCTTTGATCATAGGTGCAAATTTAAAAATAGAATCGTATATATGACGTTAAACGGGGAATTAAATACAGGTAAATTGATTAGTTTTGAACCAAAATATATAAAATGAATTTTATTACCATTATAGGGTCAGTAGCCGCAACATGCACTACCGTTTCTTTTATACCGCAGGTGTTAAAGATATTAAAAACACACAATACGGAAGGTGTTTCGCTGAAGATGTACATCGTTTTTACAATTGGAGTAATCTGCTGGCTTACTTACGGTATACTTTTAAATGAATGGCCGATCATTCTGTCCAATAGTGCTACGCTTGTACTGGCAGGCATTATCCTGTTTTGCAAGGTCAAGTATGGGTAAAATATTTTAATAATCTTTATTTTCCGTCCAACTGCTTCAATAATACTTCCACCGCTTTTTCTAACTGCTGGTCCCTGCTGCAGGAAACAGCAACGGGCTCGTTCATTACTTTATAATCAGGTTCTATCTGTTGATTTTCCAGGTATTTTCCGTTAAGGTCCACTACCCCTACCTGCGGAACCCCAAACACCATAGTTGGATCCTGCATGGTTTCCCACCAAACAGCAGTGCCTGTACCCGGTACAGGCATACCAACCATTTTACCAATACCCAAAGCACGGTAGGAATAAGGGAACATTTGCGCATCGGAATAATTCCCTTCGCCTATCAGTACAATAGATGGTTTGTTCCATTTATATTGAGGTTCAACCCCTATTTTACGTTCGCGTGGAACAAAGTCCATGTATTTTTTTCCTGAAAGGAAAGTAACCAATTCATCATGCAACCATCCACCTCCATTGAATCGGGTATCTACGATCAATGCTTCTTTCCCTGAATATTTGCCAAGCGCATCTTCGTAAAGCACTCTGTAGCTGGCATCATTCATAGCTCTTATATGTACATATCCTAATCTTCCTTTTGATAAATTTTCTGTTTCTTTCTGTTTTATTTTTATCCATCGCTGATAAAGCAATTCATTTTCATCTCCTATTTTGATCGGTTTTACCGTTTCTTCCCAGCGTTTTTTCGTTTGATCATCATAAAGTGATAATAAAGTATATTTTCCTGCTTTCCTGTTTAGTAGTTGATAAATGCTCATTTCAGGAGTAAGTTCAACTCCATCTATTTTTTCAATGATCGTCCCGGCTTTGATCTGTGAAGAAGCTTTTATCAATGGACTTTTATCAATAATTTCCATGATCTTCACACCATTGCCTGTAAAGCTTTCATCATAAAATGCACCCAAGGCTGCTGTTTCATCTGTGTTTTGTGTTTTGGGACTGTATTTTCCACCCGTATGCGAAGCATTTAATTCACCCAGCATTTCACTCAACACTTCTGCAAAGTCTCTGTTATTATTCACATGAGGGAGAAATTTTGAATATACTTGTTTGTAATAATTCCAATCTGTTTTTTGCAGATCCGTAACATAAAATTTCTTTTGAACTACCCGCCATGCGTGCTCAAACATATAGGCACGTTCAGCCGAAGTATTTAAATTCATTTCTGCTTTAAATGAAACTTCTTTTTTATCGCCCTTGTCGATATTTATTTTATAAAGAGCTCCATCCGCTAATACAAAAAGATTTTTTCCATCCTTATCGATCCTGAAAGCACCAATTCTATCGGCACCTAATTTCACAAGCATCTTGGTTTCATGTTCACGTAATTTTGTTACCCAAAGATCATATCCCTTTTCGAACTGACTTAAATAAAATAATTGCTCACCATCATTTGACAGTACTGCATCTGCAAGGTCAGAAGAATTTTGAGTAAGACGAACTTTTCTATCATCCAGATTATTAAAATCTATTTTTAATAATTCCGGTGTTTTGGCAGGTTCTGTTTTAGTGTCTGTTTTCGTTTTGTCGCTTGTTTTATTTTTTGATTTTTCAACTTCCTCTTTTTCTTTTAGTGCGGCAAAATCTTCTTTACTTAATTTAAAACGATCATAACTTTCCTGTGTAAAGAATAATCCGTATACATCCGATTGCGTGCCTTGGTTTTGATGGTTTTTCATACCATGACGGCTTGAAAACCAAAGCATCATTTTTCCGTTCATCATCCATTTGCCACCATAATTCTCAAAACCGCTTTGAGTAAGGTTGATAGTTTTTCCGTTGCCGCTGGTTTCAATTAAAGCCAATTGCTGTAGCCAGCTGTTTTGTTCTAAATATTGAGTAACAATGTATTTGCCATCAGGCGACCAGTCGAACCACTGATCACCATCTGAATAGGAGTAATTTTTATCAGCCTCCATTAGGGTACGGATGGCTTTGGTTTTCAGATTGATGATCTTAATAGCGGTGCGTTCTTCAATAAAAGCCACTTCAGTCCCGTCAGGTGAATAACGAGGCTGAAATGCTTCTGTAGCGCCCACAAGAATAGGTTCTTCTTTTAAAACAGTAGAATTAAAGAATTGTGTTTCTTCCGGCCGCGTTAAAGAAGTTTGATACAAGCCCCAAATATTATTTCGTTCTCCGGCATATAAAATAGAACGTCCATCGGGACTAAAACCTACACTGCGTTCCTGTTGAGGGGTATTGGTGATGCGTTTTGTGATCCCGCCTTCCACTGATGTTACAAATACTTCACCACGTACCACAAAAACCACTTCCTTTGAATTAGGCGAAACATCCATATCGGTTGCGCCTGAAGTTAAGACTTCAATTTTTTCAGCGGTATAACGCTCATCTGTATTTATTTGGATGTTTACTTTTTGTGGTTCTGCATTTCCGGATTTTGTATAAATCTCCCCATCGTATCCAAAACAAAGCGTTCCGTCGTTTGCAGCAGATAAAAAACGCACCGGATTTTTTTCAAATTTAGTAACTTGTACCGCTTCTGCCGGATTGCTAACATTAAATTTCCATACATTAAATGAACCGCTTTTTTCACTCAGATAAAAAGCTTCATTCTCTATATTGCTCCATACAGGGTTTCTATCCTCTCCATCAAATGTTGTAAGTAGGGTGTATTTATTATCAGGTTTGGAATACATCCAGATATCACGAGCGATAGCTGAAGTATGATGTTTTCTCCAAGTATCTTCATATCCTTTTTTATCATGAAATAAAAGCCGGGTACCTTTTTTATCCCATCTGGCATATTCAGCAGGAGTGGTCAAAACTTGCAACTCTTTTCCTCCTTTTACAGAAACGCTATATAGTTCGGGTAATTGGTTGGAAGGAAATAATTCACATTTTGCTGCATCCATCCTGCTGGAATAAAAATAAACGGTTGAACCATCCGGTGAAAAACAGCTTGGATAATCATTCATTGAATAATAGGTCAGACGTTTTGCCGTACCGCCGCTTGACGCCATCAGGTAAATATCATAATTTCCGTTTCTATCCGAAGCAAAAGCAATATTTTGCCCATCGGGCGACCATACCGGCATAAAATCATGACCCTCACTAAGTGTTAGCAGGGCTGCTGTTCCGCCTTTTGCATCTACTTTATAAATATCACCTTTGTAACTGAATACAATTGTTTTTCCATCAGGAGAAATAGCTGAGTAACGTATCCATAAAGGAGTTTGATCAGTAGGAATAAGTGCAAAACCAAAGAAGGAGATTGCTGCGATAAAAAGAAAAATATATTTTTTCATGAGAGATGATTTATTTATATATCAAATTTAAAATAATAATTTACTTATAAGAAAAAAATAGCGGAGAATTAATACATAAATTCCCAAGCTGATTTTAGCGCATGAATGGAATCGGTATAATCCAGAAAACGTTTATAGAACGGATGATTTGCAAGTGTGGCGCTATCGCCAATAACTACTAATTTTTTCTTTGCGCGGGTAAGCGCTACATTCATTCTACGTATATCATTTAAAAACCCGATCTCCATGGTATCATTAGAACGCACCAGGCTGATATAAATAATATCACGCTCTTGCCCTTGAAAACCATCAACTGTTTTTATACTGATTTGTTGCTGGTAATTTTTTAAAAAATCATCCTCCGCTATTTTAGCAGTTAAATGGTTGACTTGCTCTTTATAGGGTGAGATAATTCCAATCGTAATTTTTTTACCTGATTTATTGCTTTGCTCATACTGCTCTAATAATAATTTTAGATGTTTAACAAGTAATGATGCTTCTTCAGGGTTGGCAATACTCAGGCTTTCCGGATTTATGATCTCATTATAGCCGCATCCGGCAGTATCAATAAAATCAATTGCTGAATGAAGTGTTATCTCCTGTTCATCGAAACTCAATACAGTATCTTTTACAGAAGTATCGGCTTTTAATTCTCCTTTATAAAATTGCTGGTTTGAAAAATTCATAATATGCTTATGCATGCGGTACTGGATATTAAGCATTATAGAAACTTCCGGAAGTTGCACGCAACGTTCAAATAATGTTTCCTTCAGGCCAAGATCTTCTGCTTTTTTGGATTTTACGGTAGGAGGTAACTGAAAATGATCGCCTGCAAATACCACACGCTCGCTTCGTGTAATGGGTATCCAGCTCATAGGTTCCAGGGCTTGTGCCGCTTCATCAATAAATACGGTGCTGAATTTTTTATCACGCATCATTTTGTTGGATGATACTACAGGGGTGCATGCAATCACCTGTGCTTTTTCAAATTGTTCACTCAAAATATAATCTTCCAATACGCGCGCTTCCTGTAAAATTTTGCGCGCCTCTGCGTAAAGTAATTGACGCTGCTGACGTTCTTCTTTTCCAAAATTCCGTTTGTATTTACCGGCCATCCTGAAATATTCATCAGCCGTTTTACGATAGGTTTTTAGATCTTTATAAGATGCATGTGCTGCTACTTTTGCATCCAGTGTGTTGCTTAACACTTCTTCTGAAATACGTGCAGGATTCCCCAGCCTCAACACATTAATTCCTTCGCGGAATAATTTTTCGGTGAGCAGATCTACAGCAGTATTGCTGGGACTGCATACCAACACTTGCTTTTCATTTTTTAATGTTTCTCTAATGGCTTGAACAATTGTTGTGGTTTTACCTGTACCAGGCGGACCATGGATTACCGCAATATCTTTGGCTGAAATTATTTGTTGAACCGCTTTGTTTTGAGTTTCATTTAATCCTGTGATAGGGGAAAAGCCGCTTGTTTTATCAAATACCGATGGTTTGAGCCCGTACATCACATCACGCAAATGCGCCAAACGATTATTGCTGGCACTGATCACTTTTTCCAAAGCAATATCCATTTCCCGATAACCTGTTTCATCAAACAATAAATTGATGCCCAATTTCCCATCCTCGCACCAATCCGGTAATTCGTCGATAGTAAGCGATAGCCGTAATTTATTTTGGTTGATTACTTTAATAGTTCCATTTAATGCACCGGCATCAGGATGTGTATTGGAAAAAAGTGAAGCAATTTTTCCGCCGGAAAATTGATGTGGTTCATTATGATTGCTGGTACGTTCAATATCAATAATGAGGTATTCACCAAGTCCTATTTCAATATTAGTAATTACAATGGGATACCAGGTAACCCCGTTTTCTTTTCGGTAATTGATATTGTTCCTGGAAAAAAAAGATTTGTATTGGGCAAGATCTTCATCGCGTTCTATCTTCAATAATTTCTGAAGATGTTGTAAACGTTCTAATCCGGGTTTGGTCATTTGACTATTATTCTACAATCTCGCCGTCTCTATCTACATGCTTACCGTTTTTGTCAACACGCATACCTTCTTTATTTATAAAATATTCTTCTCCTTCTAATAATACTTTTGCTTTACCATCAATGAAGTCTCCAATAAAGGTAAATGTAGGTTTTCGAAGTTCTTTACCAGTATTATCGAAGAGTCCCCATTTTTGTCCTAAACGAACTCTTGCCAGGCCATTTTTAAAATTTTCAACCTCGTTATATTTTAGAGGTATTATTACACTCCCTGTAGTATCTATATATCCCCATTTTATTCCGGTTTTTACTCTTGCAAGTCCATCGCAAAAAGGGCCGGCCGCATCATATTTTTCAGTAACCCCCCACTTATCGTTTCCGCTTGCCTTGCTGGCGTTCTTATTTCCATTTTTTTTCTGTGCGAAGCTGATGTTAAAGGCAAAGGTGAGAATACAGAGTAGAAGAAAAACTTTGAAATAAGGTTTCATACTATATGTTTTAAGATTCGACTTAATCGATTATTAATTTTTTAGTAATGGTTTGTTTATTACATGTAAGTGTTGCAAAATAAATCCCAGATTTTTCAAGTTGTATAGAAATGTTTTTTTTACTAGGAGTTGATTGATAAATAATTTGTCCGAGCAAGTTTGTAATTTTTAGTTCATCAATATTATTGGGGCTGATAATATTAATTTGTCCATTGCCAGGATTTGGATAAATAGTTAAATTATTAGGTGAGTTATTTTCTTCTATACCTGTAATATTATCTAGCTTTACTAATAAAATATCAGAACTGAAACTGTCAACGCTTATTAAGGTATTACTTTCAAAAATGCAGGTGCCAGCAAAATGCCCTGTAATCAAAACATTATTATTCCTATCCGTGCAAACACTGTATCCTTCATTGTTTCTAGTGCCTTCAGCACTTTTCGCCCAAAGTGGATTGCCAGAAGCATCATACTTTGCAATAAAAATTGCAGGATAACCTGCAGTATCTATCAAAGTAGTATTTCCAAAGGTAATAGTATCATTAAAACACCCTGTTAAGTATAGATTCCCATTTAAATCTGTGGAGATACCTGAACTTTGATCATGATATGAACCACCAGCTTTTTTTGCCCAAATAACATTGCCAGACGCATCGTATTTTACAACAAAAATATCTCCGCTATTCCCTGGGCTACCTAATTTTTTTAAATCGATATTTCCAAAAGTAATAGTATCACTCCAAAAATTACCTGTTATAAATGAATTGCCGTAATTATCTACAGCAATACTGTTTCCGTTATCATCCCAGGTTCCACCAGCACTTTTTGCCCAAAGAACATTTCCTGAAGTATCGTATTTCGCAATGAAAAGATCAGAACAAACAGGAGAACAAATTCCTTTTGGAACTTGTAAGGTAGTACTACCTAAAGTAAAAGGGTAACTATTATAATTGCCAATTACATACAAATTTCCATTTGTATCCACTGTGATACTTTTACCGAATTCTTGGTTGTTTGATCCAGCTCTTTGTGCCCAAAGTACATTACCTAAAGCATCATATTTAACTAGGAAAAAATCGCCATAAGGAGCATATGCATTTGTTAAAGTAATACTGCCAAAAGTAATTGAAGGACTACTAAAACCCCCTGTTATGTACGAATTTCCGTTTGAATCCACAGTAATAGAGGCGCCACTTTCACCATTAGTACCTCCAGCAGATCTCCCCCAAAGAACATTACCTAAAGCATCATATTTAACAATAAAAATATCAGAACTGCTAGCATTTATGTTTGTTAAAGTAGTGCCTCCAAAAGTAATAGTAGAGCTTTGAAAAAAACCAGTTATATATGAATTACCATTATTATCTAGAGCGATGCCTCTTCCTCGTTCACTATAAGTTCCTCCTATACTTTTTGCCCAAAGTACGTTGCCCTGGGCATCATATTTTACAATAAAAATGTCATCGGAATAGCCACTATTATCAACATTTGTTAAAGTAATAGCTCCAAAAGTAACAGTTGGGCTACTAAAATACCCTGTAACTAATACATTGCCATTTGTATCGGAAGAAACAGACATTCCCATATCATGTTTAGTTCCACCTGCACTTTGAGCCCAAATATAATTTGGGGTTTGAGCAAATGTTGCAATACTGATCAACAGAAATAATATAATCGTATAAACTATTTTCATTTTTATTAATAAGATCAATACCCCAAATTAGGCCCCAACCAACGTTCGGCCACTTCTATGCTAGTGCCTTTGCGTTTTGCATAATCTTCCACCTGGTCTTTTTTTATTTTTCCAATACCAAAGTAATGTGATTGAGGATGAGCAAAATACAAGCCACTTACGGCTGCTGTCGGGAACATCGCCATGCTTTCGGTTAAATTAATTCCGGTATTTTTTTCTACTTCCAGTAATTTAAATAGTATTGGTTTTTCAGTATGATCTGGTTGTGCGGGATAACCGGGTGCCGGACGAATACCTGTATATTCTTCTTTGATAAGGTCTTCATTTTTAAGATCCTCATTTTTTGCATAGCCCCAGAATTCTTTACGTACTTTTTTATGCATTAATTCTGCGAATGCTTCAGCTAACCTATCTGCGAGAGCTTTTAACATAATGGCAGAATAATCATCATGATCTTTTTCAAAACGTTTTACATGCTCATCAATTCCGATCCCTGTAGTTACAGCAAAGCCGCCGATATAGTCGCACCCCTCTCCTATATTGTCAGACCTCACCCCCAACCCCTCTCCAAAGGAGAGGGGAGAAGATAACTCCAATTTAATTTTTTCAATAACCGAGTCAATTGAATTTAAAACAGAATCATTAGAAAAACGTATTACTCGATAACCAATATCTTCTAACATATATGTTCTTCCTTCATCATATTCTTTTTTAGAAAGATGAATATCACCATCTACCTCTATTATAAGTTTCTGCTCAATACAAACAAAATCTGCAATAAATTGTCCAATTGGATGTTGTCTCCTGAATTTTGATTCTAATTTACGATTACGTAAAGTATTCCATAATTCCTCTTCAGCAGGAGTTTGATCTTTCCTCATATCTTTTGCTCGTTCTATATTTCTGCTCCAATTCTTCCAATCAGCAGTATAATATTTCGGAGTGTTTCCCCTCTCCTTTGGAGAGGGGCCAGGGGTGAGGTCTTTGGGTTTTATAAAATCAGATAATGCTACATTATACTGCCCTGCAGGTTTTTTTGTTTGCTGACGCAATGAATGAAAAGTTGTTTTGATCTTAGTACGTTTTTCATCTTCATAAACTACTATATCATCTTCAACCGTATTTGCAGGATAAATGCCGATCACAGCGGTAGCTTTTAACCATTTTTCAGCAATGATCTTCTTTAGCATTTTTTGTGCATCATCAAATAATTTTTTCGCTTCTGCTCCGCGTTCTTTATCATCAAAAATTTTTGGATAGGAGCCTTTCATTTCCCAGCTATGGAAAAATGGTGTCCAATCAATATATTCAGCGATCTCTGTTAAAGAATAATTATCAAACGCTTTGTTACCGATAAATGCAGGTTTTATAATAACGGTTTTATCCCAGTCGATGGGAAATTTATTTGAACGAGCTTCCTCAATGGAAACAAATTTATTTTGCGATTGAGCATTTTTATTTTGTTCACGAACACGTTCGTAATCTTTATTAATTTCCACCATGAATGCATTACGCAATTCATTTGATATCAGGCTGCTTGCAACAGGTACCGATTTGCTTGCATCATTCACATGAACTACAGGCCCCGAATAATTTTGTGCGATCTTCACAGCAGTATGCACCTTTGATGTTGTTGCACCACCGATCAGTAATGGCGTTGTAAACTTCAAACGTTCCATTTCTTTTGCTACGTGCACCATTTCATCCAGGGATGGAGTGATCAATCCGCTTAATCCAATTACATCCACCTTGTGCTTTTTTGCTTCATCTAAAATTTTATCGCAGGAAACCATTACACCTAGGTCAACAATTTCGTAATTGTTACAGGCCAATACAACGCCCACAATATTCTTACCGATATCATGCACATCGCCTTTAACCGTTGCCATTAGTATTTTTCCCGCATTTTGTCTGCCATCACCAACAATCCCTGCTTTTTTATTTGCTTCCTTTTCTGCTTGTAAATAGGGTTCCAGGTAGGCAACAGCTTTTTTCATTACCCGAGCGCTTTTTACTACCTGCGGTAAAAACATTTTTCCGCTGCCGAATAGATCTCCCACTACATTCATTCCATCCATCAGCGGCCCTTCGATCACATGCAAAGGTCTTCCAAGTTTTAAACGCGCTTCTTCTGTATCTACATCAATGTATTCTATTAGTCCTTTTACCAAGGCATGGCTCAAGCGCTCTTCCACTGTGCCTTTTCTCCACTCTTCATCTTTTTCGGCTTTTTGTCCTGCAACACCTTTTAATGTTTCTGCATGTGTCACCAACCGTTCTGTAGCATCATCCCTTCTGTTAAGTAAAACATCTTCCACCAATTCCAACAGATCTTTCGGAATGTCATCATACACTTGTAACTGGGAAGGATTTACAATTCCCATGTCCATACCATTCTTTACCGCGTGATATAAAAACGCACCGTGTATTGCCTCGCGAACTACATCATTTCCCCGGAAAGAGAAAGAAACATTACTTACCCCGCCGCTTACTTTTGCATGAGGTAAATTTTCCTTGATCCATTTTGTAGAATTAAAAAAATCAAGTGCGTTCAGGCGATGTTCTTCCATCCCCGTTGCAACGGGAAAAATATTCGGATCAAAAATAATATCCTGCGGAGGGAAGTGAACTTTGTTAACTAAAACATCATAGGCACGTTTGCAAATATCTATTCTGCGTTGCAATGTATCGGCTTGCCCCACTTCATCAAAAGCCATAACAATAACAGCAGCGCCATATTGTTTTATTTTATGGGCCTGTTCAATAAATTTTTCTTCTCCTTCTTTTAATGAGATGGAATTAACAATGGCTTTTCCCTGTACACATTTTAATCCTGCCTCTATCACCGACCACTTAGATGAATCGATCATGATCGGTACACGTGAAATATCCGGCTCCGAGGCGATGAGATTTAAAAATTTGGTCATAGCTGCTTCACTGTCCAACATCCCTTCATCCATGTTCACATCGATCACCTGTGCGCCGCCGTCTACCTGATCTTTGGCAATAGCCAGCGCTTCTTCATAATTATTCTCTTTGATCAGGCGCAGAAATTTTTTTGAACCGGTAACATTGGTACGTTCACCTACGTTCATGAAATTACTTTCAGGACGTAATGTTACAGGTTCCAAGCCACTTAAATGCATCAATGTATCCGGCTCCGGTTTTTTACGTGGTGTGGAAATTTTTGCTAATTCCGCAATACGTTTAATATGGGAAGGAGTTGTACCACAACAACCTCCCACAATATTTAAAAAACCTGCTTTTAAAAAATCTTCGATCTGATGTCCCATTTCATGCGCATCCTGATCATATTCACCAAACTGGTTTGGTAAGCCTGCGTTAGGATAAGCACTCACGTAAAATGCTGATTTATCCGAAAGTTCTTCCAGGTAAGGACGCATTTCTTTAGCGCCTAATGCACAGTTCAATCCTACGCTTAAGAGATCAACATGAGAAACCGAATTTAAAAATGCTTCAGTGGTTTGCCCTGATAATGTACGCCCGCTGGCATCAGTGATGGTACCTGAAACCATTACCGGCATTTTTTTATTTATTTCTTCACAATGATTTTGAATGGCAAATAACGCAGCTTTCGCATTCAGTGTGTCAAAAATTGTTTCGATCAATAATATATCCGCGCCGCCATCGATCAATCCTTTTACCTGTTCGGTATAGGCGATCACCATTTCATCAAAAGTAACAGCACGAAATCCGGGGTCATTCACATTGGGTGATAAAGAAAGTGTACGATTGGTTGGTCCGATGGCACCAGCTACAAACTTAGGAACAGAAGCATTCTCAGGGAACTCTTTGTAAAATTCCTGTATCGCTTCTTTTGCAATTTTTGCCGATTCATAATTTAATTCATAAACCAGGGATTCCATTTCATAATCAGCCATAGCGATGGTAGTGCCGCTGAATGTATTGGTTTCTATAATATCCGCTCCTGCTTTTAAATATTCTTTATGAATAGCTTTTATTATTTGTGGCTGGGTAATAGAAAGTAAGTCGTTATTGCCTTGTAAATCTTTGTGATAATCGGCAAAACGTTTCCCACGGTAATCTTTTTCTTCCAATTTGTATTGTTGGATCATGGTGCCCATTGCCCCATCAATTACCAAAATTCTTTTCTCTAATTCTTTTCTTATATCGGTCATAGCACTCACAAAAATATATTTTATTTTAAACGGACTTTCAATAATTACTCAGCTGTACTCGCTCTCCTTCAGGAAGAGGGTAGGGTGAGGTTAAAAAAAATCTCCTCTAACTTTTTATAGTCAGAGGAGATAAATTATTTTGATTTATTTAATTTTCAAAAATTTATTTCTGACTTATCTTTTCCGGCATAGCCGGGATACGAATTAACACCTTCTTTATGAAATTTTAACTAGAGTTCATTCTAATTTTCCATTTCTAAATGGGTTGTCAAGGTTTCATAGGGCGCTGTCCCTCCACCTTTCTTGATAAGCTGTTAAAATCCTTGTTTTATTTTTATAAAACAGTGATTTTAAAGTCCCCGCTCATGCGGGATAATAATAAAGAACTGTTACAAAGATAATAAAAAGGCATGAAATAAAAAATCCTTTGCGATAAGCAAAGGATTTTATGTGTACATAAGAACTTATTTTATTTAAATCCCATAAGAATAGAAACACAACCACTTTTATCAATAGTTTCATTGGCTGCTAGGGGAGGTGTTATAACTTCAAGTGTCAGGTCCTGGGTTGATTCAACATTAAAATCCCACATGATCACTCCATAGCCTTTAGTTGTAAATATAATGTTGTTTTGTGCATCACGGATATTGAGTTGGATTTTGCCTAATTGTTCCTGAGCACAAATTAAAAGCCTGTATTCATCTCCATAATAAAAGGTGGAAGTGAGCTGTGTTTTGTCTCCACTCAACAAAATAGTATTAGTTAATTGTTGCGTGTTTAAATACGGTTTTAATTTCGGTAAGCACTTTGTTTTGGTAAAGAGATTACATTGCCCAAAAACAGCAGTATTGAAGATCAATACAAGAAGTATCGTTTTTAAAATGTTTTTAGTCGTCATAAATTAATTTTTAAGGATTAATGATCTTTGATCTGATCGATTCTGCTTTTAAAGTAATTTTGTCTGCTTGCTCTTTTGTCAGACTATAACGTGAGCTGCCGCCTATGGTCATTGTGTTTTTGGTTGAATCAGCTTTTACTGTTGGTTTAGATTCAGTGACAGGCATTTCATCATAAATTTCTTTTATACTTTTCAGGTCAGTTACCAAGTCCGAAATAGTTTTATCGGAAGTTTCTGTACTCATCAGGGCAATTAAATTGTTAAGAGATCCTTTTAATTCAGCAATGCGGGTAATGATTCCGGCATTATCCTTCACAGTTTTTGCAACTTGCGTTCCTACATATAATCCTTCAATAAACCCTCCTGAAAGCACAAGAATAGAAATGTTGGATTGTTCATTTTCCTTTAAGGCTTCATTTGAATTAAGAAACAATTCAGAAATGATCTGAAGCAATGAGTCTTTGTTTCCACCATTCTTTTCCATGCGTTTCATTACTTCTGCTGTGAAACTACCTGTAATTCCTAATTCTTCTGCCAGCTTTTTGCAACCATTTAAATAGGACATTGTTTCCTGTGTCTGATTAAAAATAGCTGAATAGCTCAAGTCCGCACCATAAACACCAAGATTCAACGCTTTGCTTGTGTTCGTTGAATATTTGGAAACATTATCCAAAGGATTTAAAGCCTTTTTATTATATGTTGCTCCTGCTCTTTGTAAAATTTGCCCCAGTTGAATAGGAGAAGGGATAGAATAAAAAACATTTTGGGATTTGGTTTCAGCCTTTGTTTCCACTGCCGGTATGGAATCAGTTGCGTCAGATAACTTGTCTGAATTTTCAGAACCGCAACCGTATAGTAATACCAAAGCTGTTGCAGTAATGACGTTTTTTTTAATTACAGAATTAATAATCATACTCAATTTGGTTTTTGTCCCGTCCAATGGCGGGATGGTTTATTGTGTATTTTGTTTTCAAATGTAGTTTTTTTAAAAATCCGCAAATACGCTATTCTACAATCATTTTTTTTGTGAACTGCAAAGAAGCGGAGTTCATTTTTATAAAATAAATACCCGGAGCAATATCATTACCCAGTGTTATTTTATAGTTATGTGTACCT
>JBQTHQ010000033.1:0-4366 GCA_052389695.1 Bacteroidota bacterium
TCGAGCTTTCTTTGACATGAATGATTTTTGCTTTTGACATGATTTACATTTATAATTTAGTCCAAAATTAATAAAAAAAATCAATAAAACAAATTTGGACTATATTTTAATTGTAATTGGTATTACACAGAGATTCACAGAGGATGCACAGAGTTTCACAGAGAAATAAGTAAAGCAATCTCTGTGGCTCTCAAGGCTTCCTCTGTGTCTCTGTGTAAAACCTATATAAGGAAAGAAAAAGTTATACCAATACTTAATATAAAATAGTCCATTTGTTTTGACCTCACCCCAGCCCCTCTCCAAAGGAGAGGGGAGCGTTGGATTAATTCATATTGAGTATTGGTATTACACAGAGATTCACAGAGGATACACAGAGTTTCACAGAGAAAGTAAAGCAATCTCTGTGGCTCTCAAGGCTTCCTCCGTGTAATAAAATAAAATAAAAATTTTAATCCAGCTTCGGCAATTCGATCTCATCCTGAACTAAAAACGCGGAAGGAAATTCGATCTGTACTTCTTTTAAAAATTTATAAGCTTCCAGTTTGGTTCTGAAATCACCTACACGAATATTAAAATTAGGCTGGTCGTATTTTTCATACGCAGGCACATCGGGAAACCTGGTAATGAATTTTGTTTTAATTTCTTTGGCTTTATTTTTATCGGCGCCAAAATGAATTTTAATGCGGTACCCTTTTACAGGAGTTTCAGCATTGATCAAAACATGTTTGTTCAGTAACTCTTTTATTTTATAATCCTGCACTAATTCTACTTTCCCGGTATCGGAAGTATGAGCCTGTGAATAAGAAACAGTGTTAATAACAAGCACAAACACTACTAATGATATGTTCTTAAAACGATTCAAAATGAATTTTTGTTTAATGATTTTCTGCAAAGTTAAGGATTATGCTAAAAACAGTCCAATTTATGTTTAAAATAGTGGTTTTGTAAGTATATTTTCTTATTTTATGTTTCGATTAACCAGCATTTTTATTAGACTAGTAATTAGTTTGAGCTTTCGGATTTTGCTCAAAAAATCAGTCTGAAAGAACCCTTATTTAGAATGAGTATAAATTAAAACTTTTTAATAAAATAGTGTTATTTTTTGAATCGCCAATTAATGTTTCTTATAAATTTGTCGCAAAAGTAAAAATACTTCCCCATTTTATGGGGGTTTCAACAGAGTCTAATAGTTAAAAAGCAATATGGATACACTGTGTACTAAGCCACGAAAACAAATTCTGGCAATTTTTTCCCTCCTCTTTTTATCATTCATCTTTAACATTGATCAAATTTCAGCCCAGGATGGGGAAAAAATATTCAAACAAAACTGTGCGGTTTGTCATAGTTTAGGTTCGAATAAAATCACCGGACCGGGCTTGGCAGGTATAATGGGTCGTGTTCCTAGTGAGGAATGGTTGCACAAATGGATCAAAAATAATGAGGCATTAATTAAAAGTGGAGATGCACATGCTATTAAAACTAGTCAAATAGATGCTTCTGCCATGTCAACATTCACTTTTTTAAGTGATGAAGAAATAAAAGCAACAATTGAGTATATTAAAAATCCTCCAGTCCCAAAAGATGTAGTAGTAACCGATACAGGCGGAGCTAAAGAACAAAAAGAAGAAGGCCTTAACCCATTGGCAGTATTATTAGCTGTTATAGCATTTTTAGTTATTATAATAGCTGTACTGCGTGGTGTAAAACATTCATTAAAAAATTTACAGAACGAAAAGCAAGGATTACCTGAAGAAGAAGCGGTTGGCCCATGGGAAGAAATTAAAATATGGATGAGAACCCACAAACGTACCACCGGAGTTATCATTTTATTTTTTGTTGGCTGGTTACTTACTATCAGTTGGTATGCGTTAAAAGGAATTGGGGTATATGCTGATCCTGAAACAAAAACTGTGTATAATCCTACACAACCCATCGCATTTTCTCATAAGATCCATGCAGGTGACAATGCTATTAACTGTCAATACTGTCACTCAGGTGTTGAGAGAAGTAAAACAGCCGGTATCCCTTCCGTGAATGTGTGTATGAACTGTCACAAAGGAATTTCAACAGGTAAATTACCCGGCGGAACTGAAGAGATCGCTAAAATATATGCAGCAGCCGGATGGGATCCTGAAAAAGGTGAATACAATAAATCACAACGTCCTATTCAATGGACAAAAGTTCACAATCTTCCTGACTTTGTTTTCTTCAGTCACCAGCAACACGTAAAAGTTGGTAAACAGGAATGTGCTACCTGTCACGGTGATGTTGCAACAATGACCACTGCACAACAAGTGCAACCATTAACAATGGGCTGGTGTATCGATTGCCACAGGAAAACAGAAGTACCGGGAATGAAAGACAATCCGTACTATGAAAGTTTGCACAAAAAATTAGCGGATAAGTTCAAAGGAGAAAAGATCACCGTTGATAAAATGGGTGGTATTGATTGTGTGCGCTGTCACTACTAAATGAGTTATAAATTATAAATTAAGAATTATAAATTTTTAATTACTAATTAATAAATAAAGAATTGAAACGCTGAACATTCATAATTTATAATTCAGCATTTATAATTAAATAAAATATGGCAACAAAAAAGTACTGGAAAGGATTAGAAGAATTAAACAATAATCCTGAATTTGTTCAAAAAGCAAATAACGAATTTGCAGAGCAAGTACCCGTAGAAGAGTTCTTAGGTGATAATAACCTGGTTCAAAACAATGGAACCAATCGCAGGGATTTTTTGAAATTTTTAGGTTTTAGTGTAACTGCCGCTTCTTTAGCTGCCTGTGAAACTCCTGTTTATAAATCAATTCCGTATGTTGTAAAACCTGAAGAGATCACTCCCGGTGTTGCCAACTGGTATGCCTCTACTTATTATGACGGAAATGATTATGCGCCTATTATTGTAAAAACACGTGAAGGCCGCCCGGTGAAAATTGAAGGAAATAATCTTTCAAAAGTAACCAAAGGTGGGACCAATGCTCGTGTACAGGCTTCTATCCTTTCATTATATGATTCATCCCGCTTAACAGGACCAATAGCAAACGGAAACGCTGCAACATGGTCGGAAGCAGATAAAGAGATAGGTGGGAAATTAGCTGCTATCGCTGCAAAAGGTGGTGCTATCCGCATTTTATCTTCAACAATTATCAGCCCTTCAACGAAAGCGGTGATCGCTGATTTTGCTGCAAAATATCCTACAACAAAACATATTACTTACGATGCTGTTTCATATTCAGGAATAGCAAAAGCAAATGCACAAACATTCGGAAAGGAAGTTATTCCTTCTTATAATTTTGATAAAGCAGAAGTGATCGTAAGTATTGGTGCTGATTTTTTAGTGAACTGGTTATCACCTATTGAAATTGCAAAACAATATGGTAAAACCCGTAAGGTTACTAAAGACCATGCGAAAATGTCAAAGCATTTTCAATTTGAATCAAATCTTTCTGTAACAGGCGCTAATGCTGATTACCGCGAGCCTGTGAAAGTTTCTGAACAAGGAAAAGTAGCTGTTAATCTATACAATGCAGTGTCCCGCTTATGCGGGATTGGCGGCTCATCAATATCATCATCTGCATTAGCATGTGATGCCACCATCGCGAAAGCGGCAAAAGAATTAGCGGACAACAGAGGAAAAAGCGTAGTGGTATGCGGTTCAAATGATGTGAATGTTCAGTTAGTAGTAAATGGGATCAATCAGATGCTCGATAACTACGGAAAAACAATTGATCTTGAAAATGCAAATTTAACTCACCAGGGTGATGATGCTGCTTTTGCTGATCTGGTTGCTGATATGGCAGCAGGAAAAGTAGGGGTACTTATTACTTATAATACAAACCCGGTTTACAGCGCACCTGCATCCTTAAAATTTGCAGACGCATATAATAATAAAGTAGGATTACGTATCTCATTTGCCGACAGAGTGGATGAAACAGCAAGCCTGGCAAATTATATTTGTCCGGATAGTAATTTCTTAGAGTCATGGAATGATTATAATCCTAAAAGCACACATTATAGTTTAGCGCAACCTGCCATCACCCCTTTGTTTGCACAACCGCATCATGAAGGAACACGCCAGGCACAACAAACATTATTGAAATGGGCAGGTGATAACACTAACTACCATTCTTACATTCAAAAAACATGGGCTGAACGTGTATTCCCAATGCAGGGCAAACACATGGGCTTTACCGAATTCTGGAACAACTCATTACATGATGGCGCTATTGAAGTTGGTAAAGGCGGAGAAGAACAAGCAAATAAAACTGTTGCAGCAGATACAATTAAAATGGTTGCTCCGGCGGCAGCAGTTGCAGAAGTTAAAAAAGACGAGGCAAAAGTTGAAGCGCCAAAAGCG
>JBQTHQ010000034.1:0-36803 GCA_052389695.1 Bacteroidota bacterium
TTAATGGAAAAATGAAGATGAGTTTACTGAGTTCGAACTTTTAGGATAGAATATTCATTAAAAAAAGCGATTTAGATTAATCTAAATCGCTTTTTGTTGCATTTTATTCATCTAAATGCATCAGCGGAGAGGGCGGGATTCGAACCCGCGGTACCTTGCGGTACACAAACTTTCCAAGCTTGCACGTTCGGCCACTCTGACACCTCTCCGGTTTTGGGATTGCAAATGTATAAAATTTTGCCCTATGCAGTAATTTTCGCTTAAATTTGCTTTCATGAAAAAATTCATACTGCCGCTTTTTTACTTTTACTTTTCTTCTACAATTGTATTCGCAGGCGGGATCCAAACCAATTTTCAGGGACAGAAACAAACAGGAATGGGCCATACAGGCACAGGTATATTACTGGATAATGCCTGTATTTTATTTAACCCGGGGGCAGTTTCATTTTTAGATTCCTTACGCGGATTTTCCCTGGGCGGAAATTTCATTTTCGCCCGTACCGCTTATTTAGAAACATTTCCGGGAACATCTATTACACAAACTAAAAAAGCAACCGCAGCGCCTTTTACTTTATATGCTGTTTATAAATTTGATAAAACATCTAACTGGAATATAGGACTAGGGCTTTATAATCCTTTTAGTAATAAGATAAAATGGGCCGATGACTGGACAGGGCAATTCTTAGTTAGAGAAACGAATTTTAAAATACTCTATATACAACCAACTGTTTCTCTTAAATTGAATGACAAATGGGGCATTGGTATCGGTTTCATTTATGCAACCGGAAATTATATGCTGCGTAAAGGCATTCCTATTCAGGATACTGCAGGCCATTATGGTGAGGAGTTATTAAGAGGCAAAGCCAATGGAATAGGAATGAATGCAGGAATTTATTTTAAGGTCTCTGAAAAATTATCTATCGGAATTGATTTCCGTTCAGCAGTAAACGCTAAAATAAAAGGTTATGCTGATTTTGTTGTTGCTCATTCATTAACAACTGATTTTAAGAAAACTAAATTTTCCACAGATATAAACCTGCCGCAGGTTATTTCAGTGGGTGTTGGATATAAAGTAAATAGTAAACTACAATTAGCACTGGATATCAATTACACCGGTTGGAGTACCCATGATTCACTCATCATTAATTATGCTGAAAATCCTGATAAGCATAATGATCTGCATGCAGCAAGGATGTACAAAGATTCCTATGTCTTTCGCATTGGCGGGCAATATGATCTAACAACAAAATGGACCCTTCGGTTAGGAAGCTTTTATGATATGAGTCCGGTTCCAAATGGTTATTTCAGTCCTGAAGTACCTGATGCAGATGAATTAGGGATTACAGCGGGTGCAACATTTTATGTAACTAAAAAAATCTATGTGGATGCTTCCTTAGTTTATATTGAGGGAATGAAACGTACTGATTCCAATCTGCAAACTCAATTTGGAGGCACTTATAAAACCAAAACAGTAATACCGGGAATTAGTTTTGGGTTTTCCTTTTAAACTTCCTAAAAACTAGGACATGAGATCGGGCGATATTTTGGCCTCGGTTTTTTGCAGGTGAATTGCAAACCCAGTGATAGTTCATGTGAACCTGCAGTAACATTGGTTAATTTTGAAATGGTAACATCGTAACTATAGCCAAATTTTAATACTCCGTGTTGCACCCCTATCAGCACAATAAAAGAATCCATATTTCGGTACCATAATCCACCTACTAATGCGCCTTTGTTAATATACAACCCCAGGTTCAACTGTTGAAAATCCTGTTGTTGCTGGAACAAAATATTTGGTGAAATATTGGCATCCTCACTGATCTTAAAAATAGCTCCCGCATGTCCGGTAAGTTTAACCGGTAATTTACTGGGGCCGAGAAATCCTTCATCAGGCTGATTGATATGGTGTGCTGCAAAACCTCCATAAAATCGTTTGGTAAAAACCACTACACCTCCCGAAAAGTCAACAAATGATTTTTTTGCCCTATTGGGAACTTCATTGGTATTATAAATAAAACCATGCTTATCCTCAATCATATCACCAAAGGTCAGTTTACTCCAGTCAAGGGTTTTTTGTCCGTAAGTAGCCTGCAATCCAAAGTTCATCGTAAGATCTCTTCTTATTCGTAACTGATAAGAATATATGCCGCTTACATTGGTAGTATTTATTGTACCCTCGCCTGCCCTGTCATTGGTTACAATCACTCCTATACCACTTTTTATTCCGTATACAAACCTATCAAATGACGCGCTGGTAGTTACATATGTTCCTGAAATTCCCGGCCACTGATTACGGTAGTTGATACAAATACGCGGGCAAATATTATTTCCGGCCAAGGCAGGATTAAGATACAATGGGTTGGCATAAAATTGAGTAAATTCAGGGTCCTGCGCCTTTACATTTTTGTAAGCGATCATACTTAATGATAACATTACGATGGAGTAAACTTTTTTCATCCTTCTTATTTAAAGTCTTAATTACATGACGCAATGAGATCAAAACAGTTGCCTTTCATTTATCGAAGGTTTAAGTATACTTGTCCAATTTTATCGCATATTATTTGATTTTTAAATATCTTTACGAGATATGAGAATTGTATTTCAGGTAATAGCCGGCCTTTTATTACTACAAAATACGTGTTTTGCCCAGCAGATACCTGCTGTAGAAGAAAATATACCTTCCTTGGTGACTTTTGGCAAATCGGGCAATATGTCCTGGGGTGATGACGATTTTTCGCAAACATTTTTTTTTGTGATCCCCCAGTTCCAGGTTAATCCTGTTTATATTCGTGTATATGATCCGGAAACGAGTGGTACCAACGATGAACAAAGAACAGGGTATGATACCAAGACCAAGTTCTCGGTATATGGGGGAAAAACCTGTTTTACCGCTAAGGATGTACATAGCAGCCATCCATCAGGAAATTACAGAAGCGGAAATTTATTGCGCTCAAAAACCTTTGGAACTGATCATTCCTATGATCAAAAATGGTACACCTTTGGACCTTTCAATCCAACAGAAGGAGAATTTGTAAATGAATACGGTGGTTATCTTTTTAAAATTATAGCCGAAGGAATTTCCGGCGATGATGGGAACTTATATCGTTATTTTCTAAGTTCATCCCCAACAGAAAATAAAGCCATTGAAGGAGGCAACGCATTTACGTTTGAATACACGTTCCGGCTATCCGATAATCCAAACAGCATTGCTCACTTGTATCCTTATGTAGAAGAAAATGTAGTTTCCATAAGTATTTCTAACTTTGATTTTGACGGGGATGGTGATGTAAATATTGTATCCATGGCCAAAAAAGGTGAATTAAGCAAGGCTTCGGGTGATGGTGTTTGGGCAACTTCCAAACACAAAATTGTAGCGGAGGAAAGAAAAACGGTATTGGATGTACAGTTTATTAAAAATAAAAAAGCGCCGGTGAAAAACAACAATGTTAGTTTATATGTAATGAACCAGTACGGAGATCTTTTACCTATATTCACTGTACCCATTGGTGGAATATCTCACCATAATTATAAAATAAATTTCGATCAAAAAAAGAAAACTGCTCCTTATTAAATCTTAGATCAAATTGAAAACAGTAATTAAAATATATAGCAGTTTTTTTCTATATTTTATTTCCATTCATTGTTTGTTTTCCCAAGCATACCAGTTTAAAAATTTCAATGTTGATAATGGAATTTCTCAACCTTATGTGTACACAATCATTCAAGACAAGAATGGCTACCTCTGGACCGGAACAGGAGAAGGTCTTTGCAAGTTTGATGGGGTTAGTTTTAAATCTTATTACACAAAGGATGGCATCGCCGAAAATTTTGTAACCACCAGTTTTAAAGATAATTTGCGAAATTTATGGCTTGGCCACAATGGGGGTAGTATTACTTTTTATGATGGCAAAAAATTCAAATCGATCAATACCAGTGGCTTTTCAAAAAGTCCGGTAACTTGTATCACATCTGATGAAAAAGGATACATCTGGTGCGCTACACAAAATGATGGTGTATTCCGTATTAGTAAAAATTTTGAAGTAGAAGTATTTAAAATAGAATTCAATCAGTTTGAGATCTTTTCGATCATGTTCACTACCAACAATCAACTTTTAGTAGGAACTGATAATGGCTTGATGTTATTTAATTTAACAGGCGAAAAACGAAAACCCGCATACATTGCTCCTATTGATGGTATTCCACTTACAAAAATCCAGTGCATCATTAAAAAAAATAGTTCACGCAGTTTTTGGATAGGTACTGAAGACAAAGGTTTATTTTTGTTAACTCCAGCAGCTACTGTATATGAACCTTTTAAATCCACCGCAATTGCAAAAAATATTCCGGTTGACATTACAAATGTGCAGGATGTGTACGAAGATAATTTGTCAAATCTATGGCTGGCAACATTCGGTAATGGTGTTATAAAATTATTGCTTTCTAAAAACACATTAAAATATACAGATTACCTGCGTTTTTCAGAGGACAACGGATTTGGGAATAAGTATACTAAAACTATTTATTCTGATCATGAAGGGAATATATGGGTAGGTACTTATGGCACAGGTTTGGTGGAGCTTACCGATAATTATTTTACTTTTTATTCTCAACCCACAGCCGAATCCGGCAATAACATTACATCCATCCTTATCCATAAAAATATAAAATGGTTTGGAACAGAAAATGGATTGGCAAAAAGCGATGTAACATCTTCAACCGAATCCGCTTTTTATTCAGGCAAAAACGGTTTTGTGAATGATAAAGTAACTGCATTATTTTTAGCAGACAGCAACCACTTGGTCATTGGAACTGATAAACGCGGAGCTTTTCAAATGGACCTCAGCACGAATAAATTCAGCGAAATAAATTTAAGTTATGATATGCTTTCAAACTCTATTACCTCCATAACAGGATATGATAAGACCATTTGGATCGCGACAAAAAACGGGCTTTTTAAAATTGAACAGGAACGAAAAATAAAAACACATTATACCACCGAAAATGGCTTGACACATAATAACATTAAACAAATATATCTTGACCGGAACAAAAATATATGGATAGCAACACACAGCAATTATGTTTCCTACATTAAAGCAGATGGAACTATTATGCACAAGAAAGTGTATGATGGTACTGATTTGATCAATATGACAGGAGTAGTGGAAGATCAGAAGAATAATTTATGGATCTCTTCTTTTGGAAATGGGATTTTTAAAATAGCACGCAATTCCATTACGAATTTTACAACAGAGGATGGCTTAAAATCTAATTATTGTTACAGTATCATTGATGATGGATCCAATAACATCTGGGTGGGGCATCGTATGGGCTTGAGCCGCATGAAGACGGATAAAAATGTGATCGATGCTTTTGACAGGAGCGATGGCATTACAGGTGATTGTAATTACAATGCTTTTTTCAAAGAACAAAATAGGGATGTTTGGTTTGGAACTACCAACGGAGCAATTAAATTCGATCCGCATAAAAACAAAAAAAATATCGTTCCTCCTATTATTAATATTACCTCTTTAAAGCTCAATGATAAAGACATAGAAGTTTCAAAAAATATTACTCTGCCGTATGATGATTATAAACTTCGTGTGGATTTTATAGGGATCAGTTTTAAAGCCAATACGCGTATTATTTATCAATATAAATTGGATGGGTTTGATGTGGATTGGTCAGATAAAACATTTGTGAACTATACACAATATGGTAAACTCACCGATGGAAAATATACTTTTTTATTACGTGCATACAATAATGATGGAATAAGTAATCAGGTTCCGGTAGTGATCAATTTTACAATAGAACCACCATTATGGAAACGTACCTGGTTCATTCTACTATTGATCATTGGAGTGATCTATGGTTTTTATATTCTGGTAAAGATTAGGGAGCGTAATCACCGTATGTTCCAAGCTCAACTTCAAAAAGCGCTGAATGAAAAAACACGTGAAGTAACATTCCAAAAAGAAGAGATCGAAAAAAAGAACAAGGATATTACTGATAGTATTCGTTACGCGAAACGTATACAAGATGCATTGTTGCCTGATGTAAGAAAACTCAAAACATTATTTCCGGAATCATTTATATTTTTTCAGCCCCGGGATATTGTAAGTGGAGATTTTTATTGGTTTCAGAAATATGAGAATAAACTTATTATTGCTTGCGCAGATGCCACAGGTCATGGAGTTCCCGGAGCATTCATGAGTATGATCGGCAGTACCTTATTGAAAGAGGTGACTGCACGCCCTGAAGTCACTTCGCCCGCACATGCATTGGAAGCATTGGAAGATGAAATACGGATGATGCTTCAACAGGATGATGATGAACCTGAACGTACTTATGATAGTATTGATCTGGTCATTTGTGAAATTGATGTGGAAAATTATTTCGTTAAGATCTGTTCTACCAAACGATCGGTATATGCTTCTATTAACGGACAAATACATACTTTTAAAAGGGAAAGCAGTGAGCTGAATAATTTTGAAACACGAGATGTACAATTTAATAAAGGTGATACACTTTATATGTTTACCGATGGTTATCCCGACCAATTTGGTGGTGAACATGGCAAAAAAATAAAAATGGCTAACATGAAAGAAATGTTAGAACAGATACAGGCATTGCCTATTGAAAAACAATCGATGATCGTTGACCGTTACTTTAACCGCTGGAAAGAAGGGCACGACCAGGTGGATGATGTGTTGTTTATTGGAATTAAGTTTTAATTCAGTTGGCAATTAAATAGTAGGCAGTTGGCAATTTTACGCAGTTGGCAATAAAAAAATAAATCATAACAATCTGCGTTCTATTTTTTAACCAATTTCAATGACCAATAAAATTGACAATATACTATTCGATCTGGATGGTACATTGACAGATCCAAAAGAAGGAATTATTAATTCAATTGTATATGCCCTTAAAAAACTAAACATTCAGGAAAATAATATTACCGAACTCGAGTCTTTTATAGGACCGCCATTAAGAAACTCTTTTGCTATAAGATATAACCTTTCAGATACCTCTTCGGATAAAGCTATAAATTTTTACAGGGAATATTTTTCAACGAAAGGTCTTTTTGAAAATAAACTATATTTCGGAGTTACAGAACTTTTAGAATTATTGTCTGCCCAAAAATATAAACTGTTTATTGCATCATCAAAACCAACTGTTTACGTAGAAAAAATTCTTACGCACTTTAAACTTGCCAATTATTTCACAGGAATTGTAGGTAGCAATCTTGACAATACTCGCACAGATAAAACAGAAGTAATTTCATATGTTGTTACTACTCATGGTTTACAGACAAAAAATTCCATAATGATTGGTGACCGCAAACACGATATCATAGGAGCTAAAAATAATTCTATAAAGACTATTGGAGTAACCTATGGTTATGGCTCTTTAGAGGAAATAAAATTGCATCAGCCTGATTTCATAATCGATAATTGCTCAGAACTGAAATCCATATTTTTGAAGGAATAGAATAAACACAGATTCGTAAATTCGTAAAATTCGTTATCTGTACTATTTCGATTTCTCCAATGCCTGTTCAACATCCGCAACAATATCAATAATATTTTCAAGCCCAACAGAAATACGCACCAGTCCGGGAGTAACGCCTATTGCCTGGCGTTCTTCTTCCGTTAACTTTGCATGTGTAGTGGATGCAGGATGAGTTGCAATAGTACGTGAATCACCAAGGTTCGCAGTAAGCGAGCAAAGTTGTAAAGCGTTCAGAAATTTCTTTCCACGTTCCAATCCTCCTTTAATATTAAAAGCAACTACCCCACCGCCTAAACTCATTTGCTTTTTTGCAATTTGAAATTGAGGATGTGATAATAAAAATGGATAACGCACACGTTCTACTTCCGGATGATTTTCCAATAATCCGGCTAGCTTATGCGCATTCTGCGAATGACGTTCCATACGAATAGCCAAAGTTTCCAAGCTTTTCGAAAGCGTCCATGCATTGAATGGAGAAAGCGAAGGGCCTGTACTGCGGCAAAACAAATAAATATCTTTGATCAGTTCTTTTTTACCAACTACTATTCCGCCTAATACACGTCCCTGTCCGTCAATGTATTTTGTCGCGGAATGCGTCACGATATGCGCACCAAATTCGATCGGACGCTGAATGAATGGCGTTGCAAAACAATTATCTACATTTAAAATAATATTATGTTTGTTCGCAAGGTTTCCCAGCCATTGCAGGTCAATAATATCCAAGCCCGGATTTGAAGGCGTTTCCACAAAGATCATTTTTGTGTTCTTTTGAATTAAGCCTTCCCAGGTTTCAGGTTTGTTAGCATCTGCATACGTGTATGTAATTCCCCAGCGCGGTAAAAATTTGGTCAGCAAAGTATGTGTTGAACCAAAAATAGAATTGCATGATAAAATATGATCTCCGCTTTTCAGCAAAGCCATGAAACTTGCAAATACAGCAGCCATGCCTGATGCAGTTGCATAACCGGCTTCAGCACCTTCCAATGCACACATCTTATCCACCAGCTCCGTAGTATTAGGATTAGTGAACCTGCTATAAATATTACCTTCCAGTTCATCAGCAAACATGGCACACATTTGCTCCGCATCATCAAACATAAAGCTGGATGTCAGATACATCGGAACTGAATGTTCCCTGTTATCGGTACGTTCAGCCTGTGTGCGTATTGCGTTGGTTTCAAATTTTTTCATTGACACTTACTTTATAACTGATTTTTGCTCCTGCTATTTCCAATGTTTTGGAAACGGAACAATATTTTTCTATTGATAACTGAACAGCACGCTCCGCTTTATCTTTATCTATTTGCCCTTTGAATTTAAAATGAATATCAACTGTTTTCCATAATGATGGTTCTACTCCCTGTTCCCGCTCACCATCAATGCTAATCTCAAAATCCTCAATTATTTGTCTTTGTTTCTTTAAGATCAAAACAACATCAATGGCACTGCAACCGCCTAATCCCATCAATAACATTTGCATCGGGCGCACACCTTTATTATGTCCGCCAATGTTTTCACCTGCATCCATTTGGGCAGTATTTCCCGTTTCACTTTTTGCTTCAAAGTGAAATGCATCATCCAATCGTTTTAATTCTATGCGCATGGTTTTATTTTATCGATTTCAAAGGTAAGTAATTAGAGGAAATTTTGCTTAGTTTTGTGAAACTTCTCCCCTCTCCTTTAGGAGAGGGGCTGGGGGTGAGGTTATGAACAAGCAATTCTTTACATATCGTCAGCCATTACAACTGGAATCGGGGCAAATACTTCCGGTAACGGATATTGTATATCACACGTATGGAACGCTAAATGCGGATAAAAGCAATGTGGTATGGTTTTGTCATGCCCTTACTGCTAATTCGGATGTATTGGATTGGTGGAATGTGCTTTGTGGTGCAGGCAAAACCTTTGATCCTAAAGATCATTTTATTGTTTGTGCCAATATTCTGGGCTCCTGCTATGGTTCCTCCGGGCCGTTGAGCCTGAATCCGGAAACACAAAAACCGTATTACAGTACCTTTCCACAGGTAACCATTCGTGATATGGTGCAAGCGCATATCATTCTGCGCAAGTCCTTAGGCATAGAAAAGATCAACACCATTATTGGCGGTTCCATGGGTGGATATCAGGCGCTGGAATGGATTATACAGGAACCACAGGTTTTTGATAAAATGATAATCCTTACAACCAGCCCGCAGGAATCAGCTTGGGGAATTGCTATACATACTGCTCAACGACTTGCAATTGAAACAGATCCAAGCTGGAAAGATCTAAATCAACAAGCAGGCGGACAAGGCTTAAAAGCGGCAAGGGCAATAGGAATGCTCACTTACCGTAGTTATGAATCATTTGTCGCCGCTCAAACGGATGAGGAACATAAACTGGATAATTTCAAAGCCAGCTCTTACATTCATCATCAAGGCGATAAACTGGTGAAGCGTTTTAACGCATACAGCTATTGGCTATTGACCAAGTCAATGGACAGCCATAATATTGCCCGTGATCGTGGAAAAGTGGAAGATGTTTTAAAAAATATTAAAACAAAAACCTTGATCATTGGTATTACTACTGACATGCTATGTCCTATTAACGAACAAAAATTTATGGCGCAACATATTCCGAATTCAAAATTCGTGCAGATCGATTCATTATACGGACATGATGGTTTCCTGATCGAAGGAAAATTGATCGGGGAAGCTATTACCGGATTTTGAAATTTCTAAAATTATTTCCCATTTGGTATATTGCCACGAAGACACAATGTCACTAAGAATCACTAAGAAAAAGCTTTGTGTAGCTTTATGTCTTTGAGTCTTTGTGGCAGAATATTAACTTATGCAATAGCTATATCAAAAATGCAAACACGCATCAATAAATTTATTAGCGAAACAGGATTTTGTTCCAGGAGGGAAGCTGATAAATTAATTGAACAAGGGAGAGTTACTGTAAATGGGATATTACCGGAAATTGGAACTAAAATAAATCCGGGAGATAAAATTAAAATTGATGGAAAGCTTTTAAAAAATAAAGAAACATCCATTTATATCGCATTTCATAAACCCATTGGAATCACCTGCACTACCGATCTGAAAGACAAAGACAATATCATTGATTTTATCCGTCATCCGAAACGGATCTTCCCAATCGGTCGATTAGATAAAGCTTCGGAAGGATTGATCTTTTTAACCAATGATGGGGATATTGTAAATAAAATTTTACGTGCCGGAAATAATCATGAGAAAGAATACATTGTTACAGTTGACAAACCTGTAACGCCCGGCTTCATTCAAAAAATGGGTAACGGTGTTGCCATTTTGGAAACGGTTACTCAAAAATGCAGAGTTGAACAATTAGATAAAAACAGGTTCAGAATAATCTTAACACAGGGCTTGAACCGGCAGATCAGGAGGATGTGTGAAGTGTTGGAATATAATGTGACGAAATTAAAACGTATACGCATCATGAACATTACACTGGATGGAATTTCCCCTGGGAAATGGAGGTATTTAACAGATGATGAAATAAATACTATCAACAAACTTGTCGCAACTTCAGTTAAAACAGAGGAAGCTTCGCATATAAAAAAATCGCCATGAGTAACGTTTCATTAGATTTTATTCTGCTTTGCTAACACACGTTCTCGACTTCGCTCGAACTGACTGCTGAGCGCTGTCATATTGAGCGGAGTCGAGATAGTGTGAAGATATTAAACTCACAAGTAAATGAAAAAATCACTCGCGATAATTGGAGGCGGACCTGCAGCTATGATGCTGGCAGCACAATTGGATGAAAAAAAATTTGATGTGAGTATTTATGAACACAATGTTGCCTTGGGAAGAAAATTTTTAGTTGCCGGTGATGGAGGGTTTAATTTAACCCATTCGGAAGAGATCGGCCAATTCATTTCACGTTATATTCCTATTTCTTTTATTGAACCGATCATTCGTTCCTTTACCAATACTGATCTCCGAAACTGGCTTTCATCCATTGGTATTGAAACCATTGTAGGCAGTAGCAAACGCGTATTCCCGGCAGAAGGGATCAAACCCATCGATGTACTGAATACAATTTTAAAAGTATTGAAGAAAAAAAATGTTTCTTTACAAACACAACATACCTGGAAAGGTTGGAAAAATGATGAGCTTATTTTTGAAGTGAATGATGAAATAAAAAATATAAAAGCAGACCTTATTGTTTTTGCATTGGGCGGCGCCAGCTGGAAGGTAACGGGCTCCGATGGTGCCTGGACCAAATACTTTAAAGAAAAAGGAATTGATGTAGTTCCGTTTCAATCATCTAATTGTGCTTTTGAAATAAAATGGGAAAAAGAGTTTTTAAAAATAACTGAAGGGCAATCACTAAAAAATATTTCTCTTAAATACGCCGGCCATGAAAAAAAAGGAGAAGTTGTGATTACCAGCTTTGGATTAGAAGGTGGGGCTATATATGCATTAAGTGCCACCATCCGCAAGCAATTAAATGAACAAAAAACTGCAACCGTTTGTCTGGATCTAAAACCTTCATTTACTATTGAGCAGATAAAAACCAAAATTCTTAATCGAGGAAATAAATCCTTGAGTCAACATCTTGAAAGTGAATTGAATTTGAATGAAGTACAATTACAATTATTAAAATCTCTTTTGAGTAAAGAGGAATTTACCAATATCGATTTGCTTTCTGAAAAAATAAAAAACCTACCACTCATTATTACTGCCACCGCTTCTATTGATGAAGCCATTTCCACCGTGGGAGGAATTGCATTAACTGAAATTGACCAACATTTTCAATTGAAAAAATTACCAAATCATTATGTGATTGGTGAAATGCTGGATTGGGATGCGCCTACAGGAGGATATTTATTACAGGCCTGTTTTAGTATGGGGTGGTATTTAGCGGAACATTTAAATTCAAAAAATAATTTTACGTTCAGCTAACGGATGATATAAAAATTTGTTTAAATAATTTTAATACTTTTGGTTTGTCATCCAATGCAGTGGCGATATGAATTAACTAAATTAAAAGACAAATGAAAACTTTTTTATACATCTTAATGTTAATGATAATAAGCATTTCAGCTAATTCACAAACGGATAGTATATTTACTAATTCAGGAAAAATTGTTTTAGGAACAATTACCCTTGTAAATGATAATAATATTTTTTACACCGATAAAAAAGGAAATGGCAATCATATTGATCTTGTTAATGTTAATCACTATATAAAATCAGGAAAATCAAATATCCCATATCAGAAAGAATTGAATTCAGTAAAAAGGGACTCCATTAAAACGGAAATAGCGATTAGAAAAAGTGAAACAAAAAACAAATCATCCGATATAAATAGTGCGTCATTCGTAATCGCAGGGGTTTCATTTATTGCGGGGTCTGTTTTATCATTTATTGCAAACAACAAGTCTGTTCCGCTGTCAAATAATTACTCAAATACAACTGCTTATCAAAAGGCTGTTGATGATCATGCAACCACAGTAAAAAACTATAAAAATATATCATCAATTTTTTATGGCCTTGGTGGTGTTTGTATGATAATTGGTGTCGCTTTTAATTTTTAATGAATCTGTCAATAACTTAAAAAAACTAAAAAAATTTCATGACTACATTATTCCTTTTACAAACTTATACAATACCCTCTTTGAACTTGTAGCTTTTAGAAAGCGGGCCATATCATTTAATATTTAAAATGTGAATTTGCCCTATTTTCTTTAATTTTACAATATGACAGAACAAACAGAACCGAACAAACATTTTCGTACAAGTGTCAGCGAAATTTGGGTTGACCAGGAGGGGATCATGCATGTGGTATTTTCCAAGGGTGTTGAATTAAGCCTTGCCGATATGGAAGAAGCCTATGCATTGTTTAAGCAATTGGGAGTTGGGCCGGGAATGAAAAAAAGTCGGCAGTTATTGAGCGGAGGGCCATTTACCATTAGCAAACAGGCACGTGAATATGCCGGCAAAAGTGGAGCGCATTTTTTTCATGCAGCCGCATTGGTCAGCAATTCCGTACTCATGAAATTTGTGATTAATTTATTTAATAGTATACAAAAGCACAATGTTCCTTTCAAAGTATTTTCCAGTGAAGAAGATGCACTTGCCTGGCTAAGAACTTTCCCCAAGGAATGAATTAATTGCTATCGACAAACACCTTTTTAGCAATAAAACCTGTTGCATCATAAAGTTTCAGGATATACATACCGGCAGGTAAACCTTCTATATTAATGCTTTCAAGGTTATTTTCCTGTACAACTGTATTTATATTTCCGAACATATCTATCAGCTCTGCTTTTAAAATAGTACCAGAGGTTTTAAAATAAAGTGTTTGTGAGGCAGGATTCGGATAAATTTCAAGTTTCAAAGTCGATTCTGGTTGTAAACCAACGCTGGTACTGCAATAGAATGACCATCCCGGCATTTCATCTAATGTAAGTACATAATCACTTGCAAACATTTTATTCCATAAGCTCAGGCTATTATGCACAGCGCTTCGGGTATAGTCTCCATACCAGGTCATGTACCAGGACCATGCAGCGCCATCAGCAGTTAAATTATCTACATCCGGAAATGAACCGCATTCTGAAAGGCTGATCATTTTAGTTCCGCTGTAAACATCATTCATAGTATTAAATTCCAGTATCTGTGAACTATGATTGCCTTGTCTGTATAGATCTCTCCCAACCATATCTACATAATTATCACCCGGGTACCAGCCAGTTCCTTCTCCGGGTTCATAGGTCCATACCCAGATCAGATTATTCACTCCATGATAATTTACGATCCTGTTATACATTATCTGCCATAATTCCTTACAGGCAGCTCCTCCTTTTGCGCCCCACCAAAACCAACCTCCGGCAGCTTCGTGAAGAGGGCGCCAGATAACCGGAATGCCATCTGCTTGTAATTTTAAAAATTCCTGAGCCACAAAATCAATATCCTGGATCATTGCTGCATATTGGGCTGAAAGCGGATCAAATATTTTACTCACATCAAAACTGGTTCCGCTTGTATAAAAAGATTCCGTGTTTCTGGAAGGATCACGCCAGTGCCAGCAAATAACAGGCACACCACCTTTATTATACCACGTTTTCGCATCATTCCGGGTTGTGCTGTTGTTATACCAGGTATATCCTCTGTTGGCATGCATAAAATCAAGTCCTAACACCACCGGCTCTTTGCCTGTTTGTTGCAATAACCAATTGGATTCATCAAAACTACTGAGTGTCATTGCACCTGAAAGTATTTTTTTGCCATATTTTTCTTTCAAAAAATCATACAGGCATACTGCTTTTTGAATTGGGTTCGGTGCATTTAAGTTGGGATCAATATTAAAACGGGTTGAAGGATCCACTTTTTCCATTTCGATGTAATCAACATCAATATATCCCCAGTTTTTAATAATTGAAACAGTATGTGTTCCGGCAGCAAGACTCACAAACGAAGCGGCCTTCAACCGGGTATAGGAAGCATTCTTGAGAAAAGTAAATGCTGCTGAATTTCCCTTTATCACAAAATTTTGAGTTTTATTATCGTAGGGGGAAGCTGCATAGACATAGAAATCATAAAATGCAGCCTGTGTTATGGTAATTGAAAAATTAATATCACCATTTCGCATTTGCACAAACTTGCCTCCCGAACAGGCAGCATTATTAGTTATTAATGCATCCCCGGTAAGTGAACCTGACTCTGCTTCAATGCGTGTAACTTGTGCCGATGTATTACATACTTTACCGAGCATTAGTAATACAAAAAATATTTTTTTCATGGTAGTAGCTTTTTTGTAAATGTAATTCTTAGGACAAAAAAGCGGGAGCAAAGCTTAATGAAATATTATATGTTTGATCTTGAAATTTTAAACGGGGTTTGACAGGAATTCCTTTTATAGATAAGGCTTGTAAGGTTACTTTAACAGCGGTAAATTGTAATTTAAGTTGGAAACGCTTCTTGTTTCTTTTTAATGCTAACCCACGTTTCTCGACTTCCCGCCCGGATGAATCCGTTCGGACGGGCGCTCGAAATTGACAACACATTAAAACTTACACAAACTTCTCTCCTTTTCCGATCTTCACGTCATTCACAAAAGTTCGTATCTGTTGTTCATCTTCTTTTTTACAAATGAGTAAAATACCATCCGATTCCACAACAATATAATCTTCCAGCCCTTGCATAATAACTAATTTATCTTTCGGCACATTCACAATACAATTTTTAGAATCATACATCAATACATTCTTCCCTACAATGGCATTTTTATTTGTATCGTGTTTGATATGGTCATAAAGTGAACCCCAGGTACCTAAATCGCTCCAACCAATTGCGGAGGCACGAACATAAACATTCTCCGCTTTTTCCATAATAGCATAGTCGATGGAAATGCTTTTACAATTTGTATATGCTTTTGAAATAAAGTCGGCCTCCTTTGAAGTATTATATGCATTGTTCCCCTCTTTGAAAATACTGTCCAGATCAGGGGAGTGCTTTTCAAACGCATTGATCACACTTTTCACGCTCCATATAAAAATACCTGAGTTCCAAAGAAAATCACCACTTGTTAAAAAGAACTTTGCCATTTCCAGATCGGGTTTTTCTGTAAAAGTTTTTACCTTTTTTATGCGTTTATCTTTTTCTTTTATTTCTGATTCAACGAATTGAATATATCCGTAACCGGTATCCGGCCTGCTTGGACGAATACCTAATGTCACCAGGCAATCTTCTGATTCCGCTTTTGCAAAACATGCTTTAATAGCCTTTACAAATGTGTCTTCCTTGGTAATTAAATGATCAGATGGTGCCACTACCGTTATTGCATCAGGATTTAATTTTGCTATCTTATAAGAAGCATAAGCAACACAGGGGGCAGTATTTTTGCGGGCAGGTTCACTTAAAATATTTTTTTTATCTATCCCTTTCAGTTGCTCTTGGACCAGGTCAATATAAGAATCATTGGTGACAATGAAAATATTCTCTTTCGGACAAAGACGTGAGAAACGTTTATACGTTTGTTGCAATAATGTTTGCCCGGTGCCTAAAATATCCAGGAACTGTTTTGGATGTGCTGTTCGGCTCATCGGCCAAAAGCGGCTTCCAACACCACCCGCCATGATCACACAATAATTATTTTTTTTCACTATACTACGAATTACGAATCTTTACGAATTACGAATGAATTTTATAATTCGTAGGATGGGTTTATGATAATTTTTTCAAGGCCGCTCTTAAATTTTCAATCACTCCTGTAACATCCTCCAATTTACAAGTACCTACTGACAAACGATACCAGCTTGAATCCGTTGAAGCACCAAATGCATAGAAAGGTACAATTGCAACTTTTGCTTCATCCAAAATATATTTCGTTACATCCTGAGTAGTTTTCAAAACAGTTCCATCAGCGGTTTTTTGTCCGTGCAATGTAAACTGCACCGTTAAATAAATAGCCGCCTCCGGTGCAATGGCATCTACTTTAAATCCTTCTGATTTTAAACTTTGGAAGCCTTTATAAAATCCAACCAAACGATCATTGATCTTTGATTTAATGTCTACAATAAATTTATCATAGTTCTCCAGATTATTCAAATACACTGCACTAGCCATTTGTTCTGCTTTTGGAGCCCATGCGCCTACATGCGTTAAAATGGATTTCATTTTATCAATTATTCTTTTTGGTCCCATTGACCAGCCCACACGTACTCCTGTTGAAGCCAGTGATTTGGAAATACCATCCACATAAACGGTATAATTTTTCATTTCCGGGCGAAGCGTTACAGGATTATAGTGTTGTGTATCTCCAAAAGTTAATGCCCAGTATATTTGATCATACATTAAGTACAATGCTTTTTTGCCTGCTGTATTGCGTTTGATATTTTCTTCCAGGATCATATCACAAATTTCTTCCAGGTCTTTTTTGCGGAAAGTTGTTCCTGTTGGATTCAAAGGTGAACACAATGCAATTAAAGTTGCTGTACTGATGTATGGCTTCAGATCCGCAGCAGTAGGCATGAATTTTTTTTCAGGCAGCGTTTCAATAAATACCTGTTTCGCATTGTTCAAATAAGTATAGTGATTATTATTCCAGGATGGAACCGGAAAAACTACTGTATCACCCGGATCAACCAATGCTTTAAAAATAGCATAGATGATGGGACGTGCCCCGCCTGCAATTACAATTTCATCTGTTTTATAATCCAGCTCACCGCGTTCTTTCAATAATTTTGAAACAGCCTGGCGCAGTTCCAGCATACCATCAGCAGCCGGATAATTGGTTTGATCCTCTTCATAAGCAGTAATGATCGCCTTCTTCAGTTCAACAGGAATTGGGAATACCTTGGGATTAAAATCACCAATGGTAAGGTTATACACTTTCTCGCCTTTTTTGATCTTTTCATTTACTTCGGCAGCCAATTTAATGATCTCTGATCCGATAATGTTTTCAGCAAGTTTTGATACTTTCAAATCCATGTTTTTTTCAAGTAAAGTTGTGCTCATTGTGTTAATTTTAAACTATAATTAATATAATCTTTTCAAGAGAAACAAATTTAACAAAAACCGAATAGAATACCTCTATTTTAATGGGTTAATTATTCGTGACTTTTAGGGTTATTCAAGCCTGCCGGCTATGAAGCGGATAGCGGCTCTACTACTAATACCTCCGTAAGAGGATTAAATAAATACATTCGTTTGGTGTTTACTTCCTTACATTTAAAGCGTTTCCGAACCTGCTCACCCTTGGTGAAATGGCGGTTATTATAAGAAAAAGTGACTCCAACCGGCAACTCCTCAAGCAAAACAGTGCCCTCCCGCGGGTCATATCTTTTTAAGGTGCGCGATAAATTAGTATCGGAACAACTGGAAGCTGCCGGATTATTCATGTATTTACGTAAAGCGGTAATAACATCTACAGGAAATATTTCGGGATTTAAAAATTGTTGCATCAATAATTTGTAATGTATTTTCCATTCTTCACCATGAGGTTTCACTTTGTCCTGGTGCTTATTCCAATTGGAAAGATGAGCAATTTCATGTACAAGCGTGATCAAAAATGCATACTTATTCATGTCACGATTAATAGTGATCTGGTGGTTTTCCTCTTTTAAAGGAGGACGATAATCACCATATTTGGAAGAACGACTTTTCTTGATCTTTAGTTTAAAATCAAATTTATAGATCCATTCTGAAATAACAGGAACGGCCTTTTCAGGGATATATTTATAAAGAATATTTTGATTACGTTCGAGTTGGGTCATCTACTAAAATTACTAATCTGTACAAATTTACAAATTACCAATTTTTACGAATTATTTTAACAAAAAAATGTCTATCCTGCTAACACCCAGATTGGTATAGATTAGTAATTTGTAGATCACTTTAACAGTTGATAAACAAGTAAACTTGACAAATACGCCAAGGCTCCCATAAATAAAAATTGAACTAGGGGCCATTTCCAATTTTTTGTTTCGCGGTAAACTACGGCCAATGTGCTCATACATTGCATGGCGAAGGCATAAAATATCATGAGTGAAAAACAAACAGCTATTGAGAATTGAGGCAGGCCCGTTTTTGAATTAATTTCATCGCGCATTTTTTCACGGATGCTTTGTGTATTATCCGAATTTCCTGCACTATAAATTGTGGCCATCGTTCCTACAAATACCTCACGCGCTGCAAAAGAAGTAACCAGGGAGATCCCGATCTTCCAGTCGAAACCCAAAGGCGCTATCGCCGGTTCTATTGATTTGCCAAGTATTCCCGCATAAGAAGCTTCTAATTTTTCAGATTCTATTTTTGATTGTCTTTCTTCAGGAGAATATTCGGTAGTATATTTTTTTTCGATCTGTTCAAAGCGATTTCCCGGAGCATGAGATGTTAAAAACCAAAGTATGATTGAAATGGCAATGATTACTTTCCCGGCATCCCATAAAAACAATTTTACTTTATCATAAATGGTCAAGCCAACTGTTTTCCATTGCGGGCTGCGATACACCGGCAGCTCCATAATAAAATAACTTTTTTCACGCGCTTTTAAAATAAGTTTAAATATCCATGCAGCTCCTATCGCGGCAATAAAACCAATGAGGTACATTGCCATTAGAATTATTCCCTGATAATTAAAAACACCAAGTGTTTTATCTTCAGGAACTACTAATGAGATCAATAAGGTATAAACCGGTAACCGTGCCGAACAGCTCATCAACGGAGTTACCATAATGGTAATCATCCGTTCCTTCCAGTTGCTAATGGTGCGTGCACTCATAATGGCCGGAACTGCACAAGCAACACCACTTACCAAAGGAATTACGGAGCGGCCATTCAGACCAAATTTACGCATCAGTTTATCCATGATAAAGCTTACACGTGCCATGTAACCGGTATCTTCCAATATGGCAATGAATGCGAAAAGTAATGCAATTTGCGGAACAAATACAACTACCCCACTTAATCCGGCTAAAATTCCATTCACTACTAAATTGCTGAATTCACCTTGTGGAAGGGCTTCCGTTGAAAGGGTAGAAAGTAAAACAAATAAATTTTCGATCCACTCCATGGGATAAGCTGCCAGAAAAAAAATAGCCTGGAAGATCAAAAAAAGAATTCCTAAAAAAATAAAATATCCCCAGATGCGATGTGTTAAAAGGCTATCCAAACGGTGTGTAAACGTTTGCGTTTTTATTCCTTCTTTTTGTGTGATACACTCTTCTACAATTCGATTGATCACTTTGTACCGTTCCACACTTTCCATAGATTGTAACTGATTCCTATCAATGATCAGTGTATTCAGTACATCGGCTATCTTTTGTTGATCTTCTGCTTTTATTTCAGAAAGATTATTGATCAGCTGGAAAGCATCAAAATCGCTATTCACATCTTTTACAGATCTGACTTTACTGATCGCTTCGGGGGCAATTTTTTTTACATCTATAAAATCATAGGAAGGTATCGGCAATGGTTGTAGCAATGCTTGCTTCAACTCTTCTATCCCTTTCTTTTCCCTTGCACTGATGGCAATTACCTTTACTCCCAGTTTTTCAGAAAGCCTCACTGTATCGATCACATCTCCTTCCTTCTCCACCATATCGATCATATTCAAAGCTAGGATCACCGGAATTTTCAGATCAATGATCTGTGATACTAAAAATAAATTTCGTTTTAAATTACTTGCATCGGCTACTACAATGGTAACATCAGGATGATCCTCATTCTTCTCATCACAAAGTACTTCACATGCAACATGTTCATCAAGCGATTTTGGGTATAAGCTATAAGTCCCGGGAAGATCAATAAATTCAGCATTAACGCCAGGGAATAATTTTGCTGAACCTGTTTTTTTATCAACGGTAACGCCGGGGAAATTACCGGTTTTTTGATTTAAGCCTGTAAGAGAATTGAATAAAGTGGATTTACCACTGTTGGGATTTCCAACAAGGGCAACTTTTAAATATCTGTTTTCAGAAAAATGTACGAATGACTGGTTCGGTTCCACTCCACAATAATATAAACTATTTGGACAATGGTGACACCATAATGGTGGATGCTTCGTCTTTACGCAGACTCAATAAATAACCTGACACACTGATTGCAATAGGATCACCCATTGGAGCAATACGGCTAAGCTTTACTACTTCGCCGGGCGTGCAGCCCATCTCCAATAGTTTTAGTGCCATTGTTTTATCCGTAAAGGAATTAATAATAGCGCTTTGACCTATTTGTAATTGGGATAGATTTTTCATTGATATCTTAGAAATACAAGTATACAGCTATTTCAGCTATTTTATCATACCTAGAAAAGGGTATTTTTCAAATTAGTCATTGGTCATTAGGAAATAGAAAATTAGGGGTATTTGTTTGTTATATTTGTAGCATGCTTATTAAAAAAATATCTTTTTGGAGTATATTTCTTTTTTTATTTGTATCCACAGCATTTGTTGGCTGCGTTTCCGGTAAAAAAAGTAAATGCGCAGATTGCCCTAAATTTAGTAAACTATAAGTCCCGTTCCCTTTAATCCCTATTTTCCCAATCTCCTGATGGCCAGTTTCCTAATGAATATTGACTAATTATTGCTATTTTTATGAAAATTTTCGATCCATGCATTTTTTATTTTTTCATCTTGGGCGTTATTTTATACTGATGAAACGGGCTTTTAGTAAGCCTGAAAAATTTGCTATTTACCGCGATCGTATTTTTGAAGAGATCAATATTTTAGGTGTTGGTTCCCTGGGTATTGTAGCCATTATCTCTACCTTTATTGGCGCGGTTATTACCATACAATCCGCATTCAACTTTAATAGTCCTTTAGTTCCATTATATGCTGTAGGCGTTACTGTGCGCGATTCCATGATCCTGGAATTTTCACCGGCAATCATCAGTTTGATCCTGGCAGGAAAAATAGGTTCCAGTATCGCATCCGAAATAGGTACCATGCGTGTTACCGAACAAGTTGATGCCTTGGAGATCATGGGTATCAATTCTGCAGGTTACCTGATCCAGCCTAAAGTGATTGCATCCATTCTTTTTAATCCCATTCTTATTATTTTTTCAATGTTCCTTGGTATTTTGGGAGGATATGTATTTGGGATACTTACGGGAGTAGTCACTGAATACGAATACCTGTATGGGATCACTTACCAATTCATTCCTTACAATGTAACCTACGCCTTAATTAAATCTGCGGTATTTGCATTTATTATAGCATCGGTCCCGGCTTATCATGGATATTATACCAAGGGTGGAGCGTTGGAAGTAGGACGTTCCAGTACTAAAGGGGTGGTTTATAGCAGTGTTCTCATTCTTACGTTCGATTTGATATTAACGCAATTATTACTTTCATGATCGAAGTAAAAAACATATCAAAATCATTTACCGACCGCAAAGTATTAAGCGATATTTCTTTTCGTTTTGAAGAAGGGAAAACGAATATGATCATTGGCAGCAGCGGATCGGGAAAAACCACTCTACTCCGATGCATGGTGGGCTTGAATGAAATTGATACCGGAGAAGTATTATTTGACGGGCGTAATTTTCATACTTTAAATTTTAATGAGAAAAAAGAGATCCGTAAAGAAATAGGAATGTTGTTCCAGGGTGGTGCATTGTTCGATTCAAAAACGGTGGAAGAAAATGTGGTGTTTCCGATCTCCATGTTTACCGATCTGACGGAAAGTGAAAAACAGGACCGCGCTAATTTTTGTCTGCAGCGTGTAAATCTTGAAAACGCAAATGATTTGTATCCATCTGAATTAAGCGGTGGGATGAAGAAGCGCGTAGCCATTGCACGTGCTATTGCCGTGCAGCCAAAATATTTATTTTGTGATGAACCCAACTCCGGGCTTGATCCAAAAACTTCCATTGTAATTGATAATCTTATAAAGGAGATCACTGAAGAATATAATATTACCACTATGGTGATCACGCATGATATGAACTCAGTACTTGAAATTGGCGACAAGATCATGTTTATTCACAATGGCCAAAACTGGTGGCAGGGCAGCAAAGAAGAGATCTTAAAAACCGACAATAAGGAGGTTTGTGATTTTGTGTATGCCACTAAATTTATGAAGGAACTGAAATCAAAGTTTCAATAAATATTTTACGGCGTTGGCATAATCGTATCATACGTAGCACCAAACCCTGCCCACACTCCCAAAGCTCCACCTTCAATATTACTCATAATAGTTACAGGAGATGCGAATGGGTTTCCATAGCTTTCCAAGGATGTTTCGAAAGTGGTATAAAATTTAGCAGTGATATAATCGATGGTACAGAATTTTATATAAATGGTATCGGTATTTTTAAAATAACCTTGCTCATTTTCAGGTTCTGCGTCCAATATTTGCGGATCAATAGTGGCATCTTCTCCACGATTGTATGCAAATTCAAAACTTTTTCCATTAATGAATTTATCATCAAATGTGGATCCAAAAGGCGCAAGAAACCTTCTGTCTTTTGTCTCACGCTGTGCATACCACCTGTAAGCATTCCCTAATGCGGGAGGATCAGATAAATGTCCCCAGGCAAATCCTAAACTATCTTCGGGCGGTTGCGGCTTCCACCAAACGGAATCCAATGCTATAGGAGCAGGAATGCTAGTGGTAGCTGTATATGTTTTACCATCGGCAATTACCGTTAGGTAATACATTTTACCGGAAACACCAATAATTGTTGAGCTTTCATAAACAAATGGAATAGAGGCTGTTGAATCAATCCCAGGAAATAGTTGTTCTGTAATAATCCCATCCGAAACAAACACTTGCGCATCTGTAACTAAAATTTTACTATAGTCTACCGTTTGTGAAAGCGGACTATTGCGAGTAACAATTACTTGTGCCGGTTCGCCGTTCTCAATACTACCTTCAATTACAATTTTTCTATCGCCACTGGCGACAGTAAGATTGATGTCTTCTTCGCAACCTGTGAAGGTCATAAAACATACAATAAATATTACAATTGTTTTTTTCATTTTTATCTGATACTAATTAAAATTTAAAATTCCATGTTACCGAAGGCAGTATTGGAAATAAATATATTTGTTTTGCTTTAGCTTTAAAATCGCCACCTGCTATACTGCCCTGATTGTCAAAATAAACAATATATGGGTTATGCCTGTTGTATACATTAAAAACACTAAAGTTCCAGCTCGACTCATAATTTTTCGCCCATTTTTTAGGAACCACGATCGTTGATGCATCTTTTCCTTTTCGCTCATAGCGTTTTGTTAAGCGTTTAACTTTACGATCGATCTTTTTTTGTCTGTCGACAGTAAGTGTCGCGGAAATATCCAGGCGGTGATAAGCCGGCATACGAAATGCATTTCTATCTCCATATTCAGTCACAAAATTTCCATCAATAAAATAATAGGCTACAGGAACAGTAATCGCATTGCCGGTACCATATACCCAAATGGCGGAAAAGGTCCATTTTTTACTAAGGTCATAACTCAACACCAAAGATGCATCATGGCGCCTGTCATATTTTGCATAAAAAGTTTGGCCTCTGTTCAATTCAGGGAATGTTCGTTTGGTGTATGATAAAGTATATCCTACCCAGCCATTAAATTTTCCCAACCGTTTTTTTACAAAAAGTTCCGCACCGTAGGATTGTCCTTTCCCAAACGTAAATTGATTATCGGCATTATCATTCACATCATTAGAGGGTAATGAACCATCCTTATATTCAATTTGATTTTGCAGATCCTTGTAATAAACTTCTATGGAAGTTTCATAGGTGTTGTCCTTGAAGTTTCGGAAATATCCCAATGAATACTGGATTCCTTTTTGTGGTTCAACCAGTTCTGAACAAGGTACCCAGGTATCTGTAGGAAGTGTAACTGCTGATAATGAAGCAAGATGTAGGTATTGTAAATTATAGGTATACGATGCTTTTACGGATGATTTTGAATTGAGCGTATAGCGTGCAGTTAAACGTGGCTCTAAACCTCCATACTCCTGAACTTTTTCGTTTGAACGATAATGAATAACAGAAGTTGTTTTTCCGCTGATGGGATCTTTCAGATGACGGTCAAAGGGTCCGATCTGTTGAAAATACGAGTACCGTAAACCTGCATGGATCCTGAATTTATCGGTTACATCAAAATCATCTGAAAGATATACAGCCGCTTCATGTGCTTTGTCTTTTTTTACTTTGCCAAGATCAAATACGGTTTCTCCTGATCTTGCAGATACACTTGTGGGAGTGAATGTATGAAAGACATAATTTGCGCCAAATTTTATTTCATGGCGTACCGTTGGAAAATAACCAAAATCTACCTTCGCATTCCAATCACGGATGCCGGAAAATAATTTAAATTCGAAACCGCTTTGTTGCGCACCGAATGTAAAATTATAATCACTAAAAATCCCGGAAACATTCATAAATAATTTATTATTGAAAAGGTGATTCCAGCGCAACACCCCCGTACCATTACCCCAGGCAATGTTTAACCTGAATTGTGCTGCATTGTCACGAAAGTTCATCACATCACGTCCGAAATAACCACTTACAAAAAGCCTGTCCTTATCCGATAATCTATAATTTACTTTTGCATTGAAATCAAAAAAATAATATCCTGAATTTTTTAACGATGATCCGGGTTTGGCAAATGGTTTTGCAAGTGCATCAATGTAAGTTCTTCGTGCAGATACAATGAAGGATCCTGTATCTTTTTTGATCGGACCTTCTACGGTAAGGCGTGATGATATCAGACCAATGCCTCCTTCTGCATGATATTTTTTGTTATTCCCTTCTTTCATAGTTATATCCAACACAGAGGCCAGGCGGCCGCCATATTGTGCAGGCATCCCCCCCTTGATCAGATTAATGCTTTTTACTGCATCACCATTAAAAACTGAGAAGAATCCAAGTAAATGCGATGCATTATACACAACCGCTTCATCCAGCAAAATTAAATTCTGATCAGGACCTCCGCCACGTACATAAAAACCGGTGTTGCCATCACCTGCTGATTTCACTCCCGGTAATAACTGGATCGTTTTTAAAATATCCACCTCGCCTAAAAAAGCGGGGATCTTCTTTATTTCTTCCATATCCAGTTTCACCGAACCCACAGTGGTACTGGATACATTCTTGTCTGTTTTTTCAGAACTGATCTCCACCTCTTTTACATTGATTGCGGTAGTTTTTAATTCAACATTCAGGCGAATGTCTTTGTCGAGAACAATTTCTTTTACGAAATTTTCATAGCCAATATAAGAAACTACCAAATGATATGTTCCTTTTTCAACTGTAATAGAATAAAATCCGTATTGATTTGTGTTGGCACCTTTAAGAAGTTCTTTCAGATATACATTGGCACCAATACTAGACTCGCCATTGGATACATCTTTTACATAACCACTGATGGTATATTTCTGCTTTTCCTGGGCAATTGTTTTAAAAGAATAAACCAATGAAAAAATAAGGAAAAGGAATTTAAAATAGTTCATATAGTGGTAAAAAATTATCCATGAATACTTTCTTTTTTTCCATAATTGTTAATAATGGATGCTTCATAGTCCAACCAGTCCTTCCAACGCTTATCCACATCTATTCCATCGGCGTATTTCCGGGCATAACCAATAAAAATGGTATAATGCCCTGCTTCACTGATCATCAGGTCACGATAAAATTTTGCCAGTTCCTTGTCTTTTATATTTTCTGAAAGCACTCTGAACCGTTCACAACTGCGAGCTTCTATCAATGCCGAAAACAATAAACGATCTACTAATGATTGTGTTCGACTCCCGTCCTTTTTCAGAAATTTATATAACTCATTAACATAATCATCTTTTCGTTCACGACCAAGGACTTGTCCGCGTGCTTTAATTAAATTATGCACTTGTTCAAAATGTTCCAGTTCTTCTTTCACCAATGTGATAAGCTCTGTAACCATTTCCGTATGGTTTGGATTATTCACAATAAGAGAAAGGGCATTGGACGCCGCTTTTTGTTCACACCAGGCATGATCGGTGAGGATCTCATCAATATTTGTTTCTACAATATTAACCCAGCGGGGGTCGGTAGGGAGCTTAAGGCCTAACATCTATTAAATACTAATTTTTATGTTATCTACTAAAATACCAATCTTTACTAATGTACTAATCTGTGTGTTATCCACTAAATGCTAATCTTCCACCGGGGCGGACTACTATACTAATCTGTGTTTATCTGCTAAAATACCAATTCGTACTAATATACTAATTACTAATCTTTACTGATCTAATAGTGCTAATTTAAATTTACAAGTCGTTTAAATATTGCACCGGAGGAAGTATAATTTATTAAAATCGCAAGCTTTATTCCGCTTGATTTTAAATATTGGTTAACCTGATCAATATTTGATTTAGAAAATCTGGCATTCTTTTTTAATTCTATAATAACTTTATCCTCCACTAAAAAATCACAGAATCCTTTTCCAATTGTTTCGCCTTGAAATTTCAACGGAAAATATACCTGTTCTTTAAATGGAATATTTTTTTCTTAAATGCAATGGAAAGTGCTTTTTGATAATATTTCTCCGGATGTCCGTATCCCAACTCATTATATACTTCGAATGCACAGCCAACAATTTTAAAACTCAATTCAGGGTAAGCTAAATCATTTATTATTTTTTTACTCATATAATTCTTCCCTTTTTATTGGTACATTAGTAAAGATTGGTATTTAGTAGATATTTAATTTGTATAGATTCGTAATTTGTAATATCAGTCAATAAATTTTTTCATCAGCGGCCCACTGATCATGCTAGTTAATAGTGCCATCACCACAAGAGCTACAAACATTTTTTCATCTATCAGTCCGGCACTCAATGCAATTGTTCCTAAAATAATTTCCATTGCCCCACGTGCATTCAAACCAAAACCAACAGCAAGTGATTCTCGTTTGGTTAAGCCGCCCATATATGCGCCTAATGAAGCTCCAACTACTTTACATATCATCGCCAGAAATAATACAAGAGTTACCAATTGCCAGTCGAAATTTTCAATGAAATTTACTCTTAGGCCGATCCCAACAAAAAACAAAGGAGCAAATACATTGGTCACAAATTGGTGAATGATCTCCCGTTCACGATCCTGTAAATAAACGCTATCGCCCAAAGTGATCCCAACAATAAAGGCGCCCAGTATAGCATGCAGGCCAATGTATTCCGTAAATGCTGCACCCAGAAAACAAAAGCCCAATGAAATGGATAATACCCCTCCCGGCCAGGAAAGATTTTTTTGGATCCATGGTAACACTTTATTAATGGTCCATCTTCCTACGATCAGCATGAACAGGCCAAAGCTAAGGATCATACCAATGCTGAACCAGATGTTGGTAACCTCTCCTTCCTGCCCAATCAGGCTCAATACAAATGAAAAAATAAGCCAGCCGGTGAGATCATCAAAAATAGCGGCAGCAATAATTACCATTCCTATCTTAGTTTTAAATAAATTGAGATCCATGAGTATCCGGGTAATGACGGGCAATGCGGATACTGCCATAGCGATACCAAAAAATAAAGAATATGCTAGTCTCCTTTCGGGAACATAATTAAAAAAGCCGGGAAAAAACCATACTGCTGCAAAACCCAAAATAAAAGGAATGATCATGCTTGTAAAACTTGTATAAATAGCTGCTTTACCTTGTTTTAAAATAATTTGTAATTGCACTTCCATACCCGCCACAAACAATAACATAATAACTGCCAAATTGGTAATACCGTCCATTGCAATTTTCGCTGCTCCGTTTTTTGGAAAAACATAACTAAATGAATCGGATGAGATCATTCCAAAAATAGTAGGGCCTAAAATAATACCCAAGACTATTTCTCCCATCACAATTGGCATCTTGATCTTTTTCCCTAACTCAGCAAAAATGCGCGCAAGAATCAGAATTCCGCCAATGCTGGAAAGTAAAATGATTAAATCACTGTGTCCTAATTTTACCATTAGTTAGAAGATACGCGTGAATGAACAATTAACACATTGCAAGGGAGGTTGGCTAAAATAAATTCAATGTCATGAGTAAAAATTCTATCAAACACACTCAAATGTGTGTCTGGAGAATTGATCACCAGCAGGTCCGCTTTTTTATCTTTTGCGAATTTACTGATAGCAAAACCGGGCTTTCCCTTGATCATTTTTTCTGTGATCTTAATATCACCCACATCACATTTATCAATTACCGAATGTAAATGATCTTCTACCTCTTCGGCCATATGCTTTTTAAATTCTTTCGCCTGCGGGGCAGTGCTATCTTCAGCCATTGCCATTGTCAATCCGGGCACTTCCATTTCAGTCACAATAGTAACATCCTTTACTTTTAAATGCTTAGCGAGATATAATGCAGTATTAATTGTATGCACCGTTTTAGGATTTTCAACTCCATTAACAATAATTTTTTTGAGTTTTTGAGGCTGAATACTTGGATTGGTGAGCAATAGAACAGAGCATTTCGCTTTACGACTTATTTTACGCGCAATAGACCCCAAGTAAAACTTCACTAAATTCTCTTTTTCCAATGCTCCTATCATTAACAGATCCACGATATTAAGCTTGCATAATTTTAATATGGTATCCACCGGCTCTCCTTCCATCCATATCACACGTGATTGATTAGTATTGATTCCGGTTTGAACCAACATATCATCAAGCCACTTCTCTTTTTCCTTTGTTTTTTCTCCAATATGTAATATCAATAATGCTGCTCCAACTAGATCCGACAGACGTTTTGCTTCAGCTAATACGGGTTGGCATCTCGGTGAAAAGGAAACTGCAACAGCAATAGTTTCTAAGGGATAGGAAGGTCGTTTTTTTAATTTACTTAAATCCATTTGTCCAAGTCTTAATTTATAAGGTAAAGATATAAATTATCATAGGTACAACACAATGAAATGATAGATAAATTGAGTACTATTGCAGTCGGGAAACATAGTTTTTTCGTATGTCATAATTAATATTCATTATTTCTAATTTATTCATGATCATTTTATTATTTTTTCTTGCTCATTGGTTCTTATCATTGTTCTGCCAAACATTTTTTTTGCATCGGTATTCATCACACAAAATGTTTACGATGAATAAATTCTGGGAACGTTTTTTCTATGCTTTTACCTTCATTACACAAGGTGCGTCATTCCTTAATCCCAGAGCTTACGCTATTATGCATCGGATGCACCATGCTTATAGCGACACAGAAAAAGATCCTCACTCACCGCATTTTTTCAAGGATGTATGGCAAATGACCATGGTAACAAAGGATATTTATTTGAACTACGTAAAATATAATGTAGAACCTGAAAAAGCTTTTCGTGGTGGTTATCCGGAATGGAAAATCCTTGATAAGATCAGTGACAGCTGGTTTGTTCGTATTACTTTTGCATTATCATATGTGCTGGTTTACATAGCATTTGCAACTTCTCCCTGGATGTATTTATTACTTACCATTCATTTTTTTATGGGGCCTATACACGGGGCCATTGTTAATTGGTGCGGACATAAATACGGGTATTCCAATTATGATAATGATGATCACAGCAAAAATACATTACCACTGGATTTTTTAATGATGGGTGAGTTGTTTCAGAACAATCATCATAAAAGCCCTAACAGCATTAATTTTGCAAAAAAATGGTATGAATTTGATCCTACATTTCCTGTGATTAAAATGATGGATTGGGCCGGGATCATCAAAATACGAAAATTATAATCCAAGCTTATTTTGAATTATCTATCAGTAGAGTCTGTTTCAAAATCATACGGGCCAAAAATATTATTCGATAAAATAAGCTTTGGGCTTAACCAGGGACAACGCATTGCCCTGATCGCTAAAAATGGCGCTGGAAAATCCACCCTTCTGAAGATCATTACCGGTAAAGAGATAGCGGATGAAGGTATCGTTACCTTTCGCAAAGATATTACCGTCACCTATCTCGATCAAAACCCTTTGTTTGATGAAAACAATACGGTGATCGAAGCGATCTACAATACAAATAATCCCTTGCTCAATGCAGTTCGCAATTATGAAGAGGCATTAACAGCTTTTGAAAAAGAATACAATGATATTACTTCCGCTAAACTGGAATCGTGTTCGGCTGAAATGGACAAGCTGGAAGCATGGGGAGTTGAAGCAAAAGTGCAGGAGATCTTACAACGGTTAAAAATTGCATTTCTTGACAAAAAGATCGGAACGCTTTCAGGCGGACAAAAAAAGCGAGTGGCTTTGGCGAAAGTGTTAATTGATGAACCTCATTTGCTGATATTGGATGAGCCTACCAACCACCTGGATGTGGAAATGATCGAATGGCTTGAAAATTATCTGGTTTCACGTGATCTCACTTTGTTACTGGTTACCCATGACCGCTACTTTTTAGATAGTGTATGCACTGAGATAATCGAAATTGATTCGGGAAAATTATTTCATTACCGAGGTAACTTTCAATATTTCGTTGAGAAAAAAGCTGAACGTGAACAGATGGAAAATAGCGAGATCGACAAGGCAAAAAATTTATATAGAAGGGAATTGGAATGGGTGCGTAAAATGCCGAAGGCACGCGGCACAAAAGCTAAATACCGGGTTGATTCATTTTATGAAGTGAAAGAAAAAGCCTTCAGCAAACAAACAGAGGAAAAATTACAACTGGGAGTAAAAATGAGCCGCATTGGCGGAAAAATATTAGAGTTTATAAAAATTAAAAAAGCATTTGGTGAGACAAAAATTGTAAATGATTTCTCTTACACTTTTAAAAAAGGTGAAAAAATTGGTGTTGTGGGGAAAAACGGTGTTGGAAAATCTACTTTCTTAAATATGGTGATGCGTCTGGAGCAGCCCGATGCGGGCAAGATCCAGACGGGTGAAACCATTGTGCTTGGTTATTACTCGCAGGAAGGTCTTAAATTAAATGAAGACAAACGGGTAATTGAAGTAGTAAAAAATATTGCAGAATATATTCCCTTGGCAGATGGCTCAAAATTATCCGCATCAGGCTTACTTACCAAATTTTTATTCCCTCCTGATGTGCAGTACGGATACGTTTCCAAATTAAGCGGAGGAGAAAAACGCAGATTGTATTTAATGACCATTCTTATTAAAAATCCAAATTTTTTGATCCTCGATGAACCCACCAACGATTTGGATATTGTAACACTTAGTGTGTTGGAAGATTTTTTGACCAATTTCCAGGGATGTGTTTTGATCGTTACACATGATCGATATTTTATGGATAAAATGGTGGACCATTTGTTTGTGTTTGAAGGCAATGGTGTGGTGCGTGATTTCACGGGTAACTATACCGAGTATCGCGACAAAAAGGAACAGGAAGAGAAACAACAGCGTAAAGAAGATCCTAAACAAGAAACTATTGATTCTGCTGTAGTCAAAGAAAGCAAAACGGTGGAGACTTCAATAAAAAAGAAAATGAGTTTCAAGGAAAAATTTGAATTCGAACAATTAGAAAAAGAAATTGCTCAACTTGAGGCTGAAAAAATAAATCTTACCGAACAACTTAATGCCGGCAGTAATAACCATGAGGACATTGTGAGATGGAGTGCTGAAATTGAAAAGATCATCTCCCAACTGGATGAAAAATCGTTGAGATGGCTGGAGCTGAGCGAGGGAGTGTGAATATCCCCTTCCTTGGAGAGGAGTATTTAAAACACCACTTCAAACACCGCTCCTTTAGGAGAATTGTTTTTTACTATTATTACTCCTCCATGCTGTTCCACTAAATAATTAACTATGTATAAGCCTAACCCTGTTCCTTTGGTATTACGGGTTTCTTCATTCCCAATCCGATAAAATTTTTGAAATATCGCTCTTTTTTCATCCTCAGGGACGCCAACGCCTTGATCAGCAATACTTAAAATTATTTTATTGTTTTGTTTTTTCAGGCTTAACGTGATCGTTGAATTTTCGGGAGAATATTTGACGGCATTTTCAAAAAGATTTAAAACTACAGATTGAAAATTAGTTCTATCAATTTTCATAAAAATATTGGGATCAATATTTAATACGATATTTTGCTTATAATTAAACGAACTGATTGACTGATTCATCAGTTCCGTTATATAATCCGATAAGTTACTCTCCTCTTTATTAAGCGTATATATACTATTTTCAATTTGAGCGGCTAATAAAATAGTAGAAACTAAATTGTTCAATCTGTCTGTATCAGCAATGGCATTGCTAATGATCTCTTTTTGTTTTTCTCTGTTCAATTCACGCAATTGCAATGTTTCCAGTTGCAACCTGGTAGAAGCAATAGGAGATTTTAATTCATGTGTAACGGATAACAAAAAATTTTTCTGTTGCTGCGCAAGCGCTGATTCCTTTTTAAATGTTTTTCGGGTCTGAAAAATACCCACTAACAAAAGGGCCACAAATACTGAACTTTCACCGGCAATCATGACCCAACGGCTGCGTAATTTTTCATTTAGCTCATTTCCTTTTAATATGATTTCATCAGGTGATTCACCTTTTAACAAATTGATCTCCGTTTTTAAATAATAGATCTCATTATTCAGATTCACCATTAAATAGGTCCACCAAATAAATTGCAGGATCACGTATGCGACCAAAACATAGAACCAGAAAAGCGGACGGGATTTTTTAGCGGAGGAATTCATTGAACAAAAATAACATAAAAAAACCTCTGAAATCTTTCAGAGGTTTTATATTAAATAAAATGATTTTTAAATTCTGGATTTCGCCTGGAATAAGTATGGATTAGGACTGAAGAAACGTAAAGTAATTTCAATACCACCTCTGCCAGTACTTACTTGTTTTAAACCGGATAAGTTTATATCATAACTAAATCCGATAGAGTATCTGTTGATTTCAAATTGTACAACAGCAGCTATCGCATCTTTGTTTCTGTAAAATCCACCAATAGAAACAGTTGAAGCCTGTTTAAATCCGGTATATTTTGTGTTTTCACGCATCTTGTATTTGATCATTGTCCCAATGTTCAATTCTTGCTGAGGGCCCTGACGTAAATACATAAAGCTAGGCGCAAGTAATACATTGGTTCCTTTAATTCCAAATACACAGCCTCCATGGAAAGCGAATTTTGCAAACAGCTTTTCTTTATCGCCAACAAAAGATTGTTTAGGTTGACTTACATGATAAACTGCAAAACCTGCATTCGCTTTTACTTCATTATTAGCAGCAATATACATTTCTCCTTTACCATAGTTCCATTGAATACCTGCGGAATAATCTCCATAAATAAAATTAGAAGGGACATTTGTTTCTCCTGATGCTAATGCCGGATTATAGGAAGTGCCATTGTATTGATTATCCCATCTTATAGCTGCATAATTAACACTGCGTTGCACTAAACCGCCTTGAATACCCACTCCCAGGCTGTTATTTTCATCAAGAGCAACATGTGAGGCTACGGATAAATTTACCTGTGTGGTGCCCATTGCTGCATCTCCGGCTTTATCTCTGAAAAAGTTAAGCCCAAATGCCAAATTCTTTTTTGACTTAGTAAAAAATCCCGTTCTGTGGCCGGGATCTACTTTTGCCCATTGCATTAAACGTGCTTTAAGCTCAAATGATGCTCCATATGTTTCATACGGTACGGTTACACTTTTCCATTGATTTCTATAATTAAGAATGGCACGCATATCCACTGTAGAAGCTGTTAATGCCGGGTTAAGTGTTAAAGGCGATTCATTGAATTGAGAAAAATGGATATCCTGCGCGTTGGAAATTAAAAGTGCGGAATTAAAAATTAAAAATAGAAAAAACCGTTTCAATATTTTTTCTGTTTTTTTCGGAATGGTAGTAATTCTCAACATGATGTTTATTTAAGAAGTTTAAAATTAATAATTTCTTGTTTAAAAAATGCTAATATTCTTATTTAATAATCGCCACATTACCTTTTTGTTTTATCTGATCACCTGTGATACAAATTACCTCTAAGTAATACACAAATACTGCAGGATCTAAGTCCTTCCCTTTATATTTTCCATCCCAGCCTTGTCTAAAATCAGTGGTCTCAAACACTTTTTCTCCCCAACGGTCATAAATGGCCCAGTACATACCTGTTATGCCTAAACCACGCACATACAGCACATCATTCTGCCCGTCATTATTTGGTGAAAAACCATTGGGTACAAAAAGCTCTCCTTCAAACCCGCATTTAAGTTCCACCAGCACCGTTACGCAGGCACTATCAATACAACCCGCTGTGTTCTTTATCATTACACAATACTGCGTTGATGCCGTTGGTGAAGCTGTTGGATTTGGACAGTTTGCACAGTTCAATCCGGTTGATGGTATCCACTGATAGATCCCTCCTCCACTGGATGTCAGCTTGGTGCTTTGTCCATAGTTGATCGTAGTATTCCCACTGGCCATTGGGACCGGTAATGAATCTACTTTTACCTCATAGGTAGCAGTATCAGGACAATTTCCTACCGCGGTTATCAGGGTATAGGTAGTTGTTACAAGAGGTATTTCTACAATGGATTTGGTGGTATCTCCTCCCGGACTCCAATAATAGCTGGTTCCTCCACTTCCTGTTAAGGTCACATTATCTCCTATACATATACTATTGCCTTGTATACTTGCTACTACCGGCGGGATTACCGTTATCGTTTGTTCTGCCGTGCCGGTACAGCCGTTTTGTGTTACACTTACACTATAGGTTATGCTGCTTGCCGGTGTTACTGTTATGCTTGAAGTGGTTGCTCCATTGCTCCATGCATAAGGCCCCACTGTACCATTAGTTGTTAGCACAGTGCTTTGTCCGCTACAAATAGTTGCTGGGTTGGATATGCTTGGTGCAGGGGTTTGATTTACCCTTACCTCGGCCGTAGCGCTTCCTGTACAACCTGTGTTTGTAACCACTACAGTGTATGTTGTAGTTACTGATGGGGATATGGTTATGCTTGCTGTTGTTTGTCCGGTACTCCAGTTGTAAGTCCCGCCCGCATTGGCTGTTATGGTTGTGCCTTCTCCTGAACATATCGTATTGCCTGATACTGTTGGTGCCGGATTTGGAGTTACCATCACCTGTACTGAAGCTGTTCCACTGCATAATCCACTGGTTACTGTTACACTATAACTGGTTGGGCTGCCCGGGCTTACTGTTAGTGATGCGTTTGTGGATCCGTCATTCCATACATAAGTGCCCCCTGAGTTGGCTGTCAGGGTGGTACTGCTTCCGTTACAGATCATTGTGGTTCCTGTAATGGTTGGGGTTAAACCGGATTGTACCGTTACCACTACACTGGCGCTTGCTGTACATCCTGTTGTTACCAGTACGGTATAAGTTGTATTTGTTGCCGGGCTTACTGTAATGGCTGCTGTGGTTGATCCTGTGTTCCATGCATAAGTGCCGCCTGCTGTTGCCGTCAAAGTGGTACTGCCGCCTGTACAAATGGCCGTAGTGCCTCCTATAGTCGGATTGGGTGGCGGGGTAATGGTTACATTAACAGTAGTTACTCCCGTGCATCCGTTTGCATCTGTTATTGTCACTGTATAGTTCGTGGGGCTTGATGGTGATACTGTTGCTGATACTGTTGTTGATCCATCGCTCCAATTATACATATATGACGGGGTTCCGCTGCCTGCTGCTATTGTTGCTGTTAATGTGGTACTTGTTCCGGGGCAAACGCTGTTATTTCCTGTTATAGTGGGGGCGGGATTACTTGTTACATTTACCTGTACACTGGCCGTGCCACTGCAGCTGCCATTGGTAACTGTTACACTATAACTGCTTGGTGTAGCCGGGCTTACTGTTATACTTGTGCCCGTGGTTCCATCGCTCCAGGAATAGGTGCCGCCTCCGCTTGTACTGAGTGTTG
>JBQTHQ010000035.1:0-58672 GCA_052389695.1 Bacteroidota bacterium
GGTGAAGTTGGCCGGTTTGGGGGCATTACCTTTGGAAAAGATTCAATTGGGAATCATTGGATTAATACAGCCTGCCAACTTCACCGGGATTTCCGGAATAATAAAAATCTATGGAGTACGTTTTATCTTTTTTTAGCGCCTCAGGAAAATCTATAAACACTGCATGGAATTCACGTGTATATTTTATTTCCTTCATATCCCAAAGTATTTTTTCAATTTTCATATTCTCATATAGATCCAGCTGGATACGATGGTCATCTTTGAGCATTTTAAATGTGATCATATTTTTTCCTTCAATATGTTTTTTATCGGGATCCACTTTAATACTCAAATGGTAATAGAGAAGGTCATTGTTAGCCCTGTAGGGACCATAATTACCACGAAGAGAATCAATGCGTGTGAATTTTTTTTCCTGTGCAAAGAGTACACATGAGATGAAAAGTAATTGAAAAACAACTATCTTTTTTTTAGTAGATATAAAGTGCATTACCCTTCCATTTCTGCTTTTTTGTTTCCGCGCAATTCAAAGTTTTTTCCCAGATACACTCTGCGTACCTGTTCATCATTTGCCAGTTCTTCGGCGGTTCCGGATTTTAGAATGCTGCCTTCAAAAAGCAAATAGGCACGGTCAGTAATTTGTAATGTTTCCTGAACATTGTGGTCGGTAATTAAAATACCAATATTTTTTTGTTTGAGCTTTGCTACAATGGATTGAATATCTTCTACTGCAATAGGATCAACACCTGCGAAAGGTTCATCCAACAGAATAAATTTTGGATTAACAGCAAGACAACGCGCAATTTCGGTTCTTCTGCGTTCACCTCCTGATAAGCGGTCGCCTGAATTTTTACGGATATGCTGTAAATGGAATTCATCCAATAATGTTTCTAAATTTTCTTTTTGTTCTTGTTTGTTTAAGGCGGTCATTTCAAGTATCGCACGGATATTATCTTCTACACTTAATTTTCTGAAAACGGATGCTTCCTGCGCTAAATAACCAATTCCAAGCTGCGCACGTTTGTACATGGGCTGTTCGGTGATATCTTCATTGTCTAAGAATATTTTTCCGGAATTTGGTTTTATCATCCCTACGATCATATAAAAAGAGGTGGTTTTCCCGGCACCATTAGGCCCTAAAAGCCCTACAATTTCGCCTTGTTTTACTTCTACATTTACATCTTTGGCAACAGTGCGGTTCCTGTATTTTTTAACGAGGTTCTCAGTTCGCAAAATCATTTTATCTACTAATTACTAATATATACTAATGTACGAATTACGAATTTTTACGAATACTTTAATAACTATAACGATTAACCGATAACCATTAACTGATCAACTAATGACTATTTCACTTCTTCTCCCTTGATCCATTGTTCTGTGGTTACTTTCCCGCTTTCATCATACATTTTCCAGGTGCCATCTTTTTGGTAGTCCACCGCGCTCGGACTAAATCTCATTTGTCCTTCCGCTTTAATATTTCCATTTTCATAATATTCTTTTTTGGAATATATCTTTTTCTTTGGATCGATCATTTCAAATATTTCCTGTGGTTTTCCATCTTCAGCATATGATTTGCGCTGAATAAGGTAATCCATGCTCTTTGCATTTTCTTCCATGTATTCAATCTGGCCGTTTGGGTAATAATCAGTCCAGATCTGCGGATTGGTTTCATAATAAGTAACATCTGATTTTATTTTTCCATCTGAATAAAATAATTGCATGTTACAGCGTTTAAAATCCACTATTTTGAATACACGTTCTATGGCGCCATTCGGGTAAAAATTTTTGTATGCTTTTAAATGTCCATCCTCATAATATCCTTTATGAAGGATAGCGCCGCTTTCATAAATATCATCCATCCATCCCTGGCAGGCATATCCTTTTTTGTCATTACGTACAGAATCTCCACCGATTTCAAAATTTAATTTATCATACATGGTGATTCCGTACTCAGGGTCAAGCACTTTTGCAGCATTGTACTTTGTTGGTTGCGGCATTTGACTGGCAAACTGTGCACATACTGAATTAACAGAGAATAGTAAGATATAGTATAATAGTTTTTTTTTCATTTAATGATTTAATGAATTCCCTTATCAGCTAAATAACGTTCCGCATCCAATGCACCCATACATCCGCTGCCTGCTGCTGTTACGGCCTGCCGGTAAACTTTATCCTGTGCATCGCCTGTTGCAAATATACCCGGAACATTTGTTTTGCTGGTACCTGGTATCGTTTGTATGTAACCGGTTTCATCCATTTTTAACCAGCTTTTAAAAATATCGGTATTGGGTTTATGGCCAATAGCGACAAAAAAACCGGTAATATTAATTTTGCGTTCTTCACCTTTGTCATTCACAAGTAATGCAGCTTCAACACTTTTACCACCTAAAATTTCTTTCGTTTCAGTATTATAAATTACTTCAATATTGGGTGTATTTAATACCCGATGTTGCATTGCTTTTGAGGCTCTCATCTCATTTCTACGGATGATCATATATACCTTTGTACATAATTTGGCAAGATAAGTTGCTTCTTCTGCTGCGGTATCACCAGCACCAACAATAGCTACATCCTGTCCTTTGAAAAAGAAACCATCACATACAGCACAAGCAGATACGCCAAATCCATTTAAACGTTGTTCGGATTCTAATCCTAACCATTTGGCGGATGCGCCGGTTGCTATGATCACCGTATCGGCAGTAATAGTTGTTTTTTCATCGATCACTACTTTGTGTTTGGGTCCTGTAAAATCTACAGAAGTGGCATAACCCCAACGCACATCTGTCCCAAATCGTTCGGCTTGGGCTTTAAAGTCTTCCATCATTTCCGGGCCCTGTGTTCCTTTAGGATAACCGGGATAGTTTTCAACTTCCGTAGTAATGGTTAATTGTCCGCCCGGTTGTAAGCCTTGATACATTACGGGTTTCATATCTGCCCTGGCAGCATAAATTGCTGCTGTATATCCTGCCGGACCACTACCTATGATAAGACATTTTACGTGTTCAATTTGTTCGGTCATAAAATTCTAAAAATGTGTTTATTATTAAAGTGGTACGAATTTACTATTTATTCACAATATTAGTTATCTTCTTCCAATATCATTAAAGCTTCTTTTAGCTCTCCTAATGTTTTCCTGTTCTGTTCTTGTTGGGCAATTATAATGCCCTTTTTATAGGTTTCAATTGCATTTTTAATTTGTCCTGTTTGTTCATAATAGCTCCCTAGTTGATAATAAGCTCCCAGATAATTTTCATCTTGTAAAAGCAAAGATTCAATCAGTTCAATAGCCTTTGGCAAATCCTGGGCTTTCGCGTATTCCAATGCCAGTGCATAATTCAGGAAAGAATCCTTGGGTTCATTTTTAAGCATTTCCTGAATTTGTTGAAGACGGGGATTAGTCATTGGGTGATTGGGTATTCAGAATTTGTAATTCGTACTTTTCGTACAGTTGTTCGTAATTCGATGGAATAACTACATTACTGATTTAAACTGTTTTAGGAAGCGCACATCATTCTCAAAAAACAATCGAAGGTCTTTTACCTGGTATTTTAGCATGGCAATACGTTCAATGCCCATGCCAAATGCAAATCCACTGTATTGTTTACTATCTATTTTACAATTATCCAATACTGCAGGATCAATCATTCCGCATCCCAGTATTTCTACCCACCCGGCACCTTTACATATATTGCAGCCTTCTCCTTTACAAAAAGGACAGGAAATATCCATCTCCGCACTTATTTCTGTAAAAGGAAAAAAAGAAGGGCGTAAGCGAATTTTAGTTTCTGCACCAAACATTTCCTTAGAAAAATAAAGCAGGGATTGTTTCAGATCGGCAAATGATACTTTCTTATCAATATATAAACCTTCCACCTGATGAAACTGGCAGTGCGCACGGGCAGATATGGCTTCATTGCGGTAAACTCTTCCAGGCGAAATGGTTCGAATAGGAGGTTGTGTGTTTTCCATGATGTGCACTTGTACGGATGAGGTTTGCGTGCGCAATACGATATCAGGATTTTCATTGATGTAAAATGTATCCTGCATATCCCTGGCCGGATGATCTGCCGGTGTATTTAATGCAGTAAAATTATGCCAGTCATCTTCAATTTCCGGCCCGTCAGAAACAGTGAAACCTATTCGGGAAAATATATCAACGATCTGATTACGAATAATAGACAAGGGGTGACGAGATCCTATTGCAAGCGTTTCAGCAGGCAGAGTCAGGTCATTTTCTTTTTTATCGTTATTCGTATTTTCAAATGTTTCTTTCAGATAATTGATCTTTTCCTGCGCCTTATTTTTAAGATCATTTAATTTTTGTCCAACTTCTTTTCTCAGCTCAGGAGAAATGGTTTTAAAATCATCAAATAATTCTGTTAACTTTCCTTTTTTGCCTGTTATTTTAATGCGGAATTCTTCCACATGCTCTTTCGTGTTTGCAGTGAATGATTCAATTTCCTTAAGTAATTCTTCAATTTTATTTTTCATCAGTTTATTTAATATTTTAAAGGTCTGATGGAATACCATATAAGGTTGATATGTATATTAAAGTATATGGCTATTTCATCTTTCAAATATCTGAAATCCCTGTAAATGTACCAAACCTTTTTGTATTCATACTATATTAACATAGGGCATAGGCATAACTTTTTCACATTGCACTTTTTACGATCTTATTTATAATTAAATTTGCAGGAATGAAACCGTTTTTAAAAAATAAATATTTTCTTACCATTGTTGGATTAACAATATGGGTAGTATTTTTTGACAAAAATGACTGGAATACCCAACGGGAATTGCGCACAGAAGTAAAAAAGCTGGAAGAGGAACGTAATTACTTTGCTAAAGAAATAGCCGGGATCACTTCGGATATCAAAGAATTAAGCACCAACCCTAAAACGCTTGAAAAATTTGCCCGGGAAAAATACCTGATGAAACGTGATAATGAAGATATTTTTGTAATTGTTGAGGAGAAAAAATAAATTATTTCACGATCAGCCTTTTACTGTAAATAGACTGGTTGGAAGTGGCTGTAACGATATAAACTCCCGGTGATAATTTTTTAGATTCATCAATGGCATAAACATTATCGCCTTCAGTTTGCAGGAGCAACACTTTTGAATAACTTTCCCTTCCGGTTATATCATAAACCACCACCAGCACTTCTTCTCCTGTGTTCCCATTGATCAACAAATTAATATTTTCTCCTGAACCCGGGTTGGGAAATATGTCAAAGTTAAAATGATGAGTAACAAAAAAGTCCACCATAACAATATTCGAGTAGGTAAATTTACCATCAAAATCGGTTTGTTTTAATCTGTAATAAGAAGAACCTTTATACGGATTTTCATCAATTAAAGAATAATTTAAAATTGATGTACTATTGCCTGCACCATCAATAATACCCATTTTTTCAAAATCAGCAATATTTAAACTTCTTTCAATTGTAAAATAATCGTTATTTGTTTCGGCGGCTGTTTGCCATGTTAAACAAACATAACTGTCGCATCGTTCCGCGCTAAATGCAGTCAACTCAATTGGTAATGGCACTTCAGTCACTGAACCAATAGTGATCATAGCATAACCATCATTCCCCGTACCTGTAGCATCGGCTGCAGAACCGGTGATGTACTGAGCGATTACTGGCTGTTTGAACAAAAACAAACAAAATATGGTAACTATTCTAATCATTTTTATTGTATTAAGGTGTTCGTACACCTCTACCGCCATGATTTTGTTCGGCTGCGCCATATGCTTCTGCAGAGTAGGCACGGTTTCCGACTTCTAAAACGGAATTCCAATCAAAGATGCCTCCTCTTAATCCTGCTCCTGTGGATGTAAGTGGCCAGTTAGCAACATCTGCTTCTCCGTTTGCATCAACAGCACCGTTGCCATGTGCACCCGTGTATGCTCTGCCGGTCGCATTTCCTGCTGAAATTACAGCTTCCCATGTATTGCCCGACATTTCCATAATGCCATAAAGTGTCGCTCCTGCTGTAGCCCTTGTGCCTCCTGCCGGCCATCCTGTTCGTAAAGGCACATCAGCAGTTCCTGCAGTAAAATTGCAGTTAGCGGCTGTATTGCTTGATTTTTCATTTGATGCGCCACTATTGGATATACCCGTTGGTTCCGTTTTTGTGGCAGTTCCCCAGGCACATTCATTGGCGACAGGTGCACTGTTTCCGCGGCAGGCTTTTTCGTATTCAAGTTCTGTCATCGGACGAAGAGCAGCCCAGTCCAAGTAGGCTGTTATATCCTCCCAGTCGAGCCAGCCGCAAGCGCGGTAAGGCGTTGTGGTTGAATATACCCCGCTGGCTACAGTGATTGTATGCCCCCAATTACCATTCTGATTTGGAAAACGATTGGTGGCCTGGGTAGAATTTAACTTATTTAAAAAATCAACATATTGTCCTTGTGTTATTTCATACTTCATACAATAGAATGCGTTGGTTCCTTTTGGAAAGGCAGCTGGAATATCGCCTCTGTCACCAATCCTGGATGGGCCGGGAGTATTTACATACCATAATTTTCCGGCAGAACTATCAATGTCAATCAGGTTTTCATTTGATATTGTATAGTTGGTTGTTGTAGTTGTTGAAGTTTGTGATGCCGAAGCATTAAAAAAGTGCCCTTCACCCGAGCATCTCCCAACTGTAAAGCTTCCTGCGGGTACATAACACATTTCTATGGCAAACAATGAAAATTCAACTTTGTCGGTACCTAAGACCCCGTCCACGCTATAATTCCAACGTATTTGAGCGGTATTAAACGTAACATTCCCTGTTCCATTGGCATCACGGTATATGAGCACACCTTTTCCATCGGAAGGTGTGGTAATAGTGCTTCCTGTAGGAGCAGTATGTCCGCTGGTATTAAAAGTAGCATGATTCCAGGTGGTTTGTCCCTGCTTGCGCCATTTTGCAAAAATCCATGCAGCATCCCAGTTAGTGGCGCTTCGCCAGGAATTATCCCAAGTTACATTAAACTGTACCATGGTATAATTTAATGTAAGGTCGGGTATGGTCAGAACCAGAGAACTCAAGGCAATATTATTTGCACTTATTGGACTCTTGAACAGAAAACAGCATACAATCGCTATTATAACACTACGCTTCATATCCTTTATTATTGTAAATGATATTTTTATAAAGGTAGTTTGCTTCAGTTAGCTGTTTAAATCATTTTTTTTTATAAGTGACAGGTCTAGGATTGCCGTTTGTGATAACTACAGAATTAAGAATTGACTTTGATAAGGATTGAAAATTAAGATATGAACTCAGACTTTAATTAACGTACGATCAATTTTTTATTGTAAATAGCCTGATAGGAAGTTGCTGTAATAAGATAAACCCCGGGTACTAATTTGTGTGAAGGGTCAATTGCATAAACGTTCTCACCATTTTCAGATGTCACAATTAACTTTGAATAATCTTTTTTACCTGTCACATCATATACAACAACTAACACTTCCTGTGCTTTTTGAGTATTAATGGATATGTTTAAATTTTCTCCGTTGTTTGGATTGGGATATATGTCAAAGGAAAAATCATCATTCATTTTAAATTCTACAGGCACTAATTCAGAATAAGAGATTTTTCCGTCAAAATCCGTTTGTTTTAAACGATAATAAGAAACTCCTTTATAGGGGAGATCGTCAACCAATGAATAATTTAAAATAGAAAAACTAGTGCCGGCACCATCTACAATAGATACTGTTTCAAATATAACACCATCTTTTGATCTTTCAATTGTAAAATAATCATTATTGATCTCAGTAGCAGTTGTCCATTTTAAATCTACCACTGCATCATTTGGTTTTGCATCAAAACTAAGAAGCTCAATAGGCAAAGGATTGATTCCGCCTGATCGATTAGCTAAAGAAAAAAAGCTGAATGTTGTAAAACTAATTGAAGAAGTAATATTTCCTGTAGGAGCTCCACTACCCGGGCTGCCTCCAATATCAAGCCAGGCAGCAGCGTTTCCTTTTGCAATCGCAAGGTTTGTAGGATCTACTACAGCGTCTAAAGCAATATAATATAATTTAATTGCCCCGGTACTAACAGTTCCGGTTCCTCCTTTGTTAACGTTCCAATAACCAATTTCTGAAACTTTGTCAATAATTGCAGGCAAGGTCCATCCAAGCGCTTCCGCAGAAGCATAAAAATACTCTCCGGTATAGGTTGTTGCACCTGTAGTGCTATGATTCACTATTAAATCGCTACGATGAAGTTCATTTGATTTGCCAACAGGAAAAATTTTAGTTTCTGATCCGGTTGAACTTTTTGAATGAACCATTGGGCCTTTTACAAAACTGCTGTCTTGTGTAACAGGAGCATTTAAAGTAACAGAGGCTGCTGTACCAAGTGTAAGAGTATTAGTGGCATCTGTAACCAAGTGCCCGTCAGTTAGTGTAAATACTCCGTCAACATTTATAGGAGTGCTTAATGTAACTGCAGTTGATGCATAGGTGTTATTGAGAATAAAATTAGTAAAGTTTGGGATGGTTGATGCGCCGCTAATTGTTTGAGCAGATGTACCATTTAAAGTAACATTAGTGCCCCAGGTAAGAGTACCTGCATCATAGGTAATATTTCCTCCAATGTTTGTATTTGTTCCACCTGTATATGTATCACCACCACTATTTCCGTTAATGAAAAAAGTTCCGGTAACATTCATGGTAGCGGGCGCGGTAAAATTTCCATTTGATAGAGTAAAGTTTCCGGAAGTTATCGTTGTTGTACTGCCACCCGTGCTAACTGTTACATTTGATTTGTCAATCACAATATTGTTGAAGGTTTGGGAAACAGCAGTGCCGTTTATCTGCCTTGCATTTCCTCCAGTAAACGTAAGGGTACTTGTTCCACCGTTAAATGTCCCCCCATTGTTTACCCAATTGCCGGTTATATTGATTAAAGAAGCATTCCCGTTAAATATTCCACCGATGAGCGTTGCTACCGCATTGGTTGTGGAGGTAATATTTAAGGTAGCAGGGGCATTAAAAGTACCTGTATTAATAGTGATGTTATTAGTTGTTAAAGTGGTTGTGCTGCCGCCTGCAGAAAGTGTAGTGCCTGCGGTTTTTGCAATAGTAATGTCATAAAAAGTTTGTGAAGTAGCCGTTCCATTTATTTCCTGAGTTCCTGTACCGTTAAAATTTACAGTTTTGGTGCTAGGCGTAAATGTACCTCCGTTATTCACCCAGTTGCCACTTATATTTACTGCAGGAGTAGCCGTAGTACCGGCATGAGTAAAAGTATTGTTAATATATAATGTGATATCACCGGTTACACTAATAATAGACGCTCCTGTCATTGCTGCAGTTGACGTGTTTGTTCCATTGCCAAGATCAAGATTACCTTGAACAGTAGTAGTTCCTGCCTGGAAAGTATGCGTTACATTTCCTGTTGGTTGAACCTGAAGGTGTCCGTAAGTTCTCACAGTTATATTCCTGGCAATGCTTTGATGATATTGTGTATTACTTGTTGCGCCAAAAGTAAAAGTACCAAACCCGGTAGGAGGGTTGGAAGATGCTGTCATTTCAAATGTTGCACCATTAGCTACTTCAAAAGTTTTTGTTCCGTTACCTGTGATTGAAAGCGCGCCTCCGTAAGTAAATTTACCACTTTGCACCCTGAAATTTCCAGTAACGTTCGTTGTTGTAATGCTAACTGAAATAGTGGCTCCTACAGTGGTTGTATTATTTAAATGGAGATTGGCGTAAGTTACCGCAGGTGCAGTAGTAGTAAGATTAACTGTTTGTGGACTCCCTGTATTTGTCGTTCTATTATAGTTAACCGTACTGCTTGCACCGGGAGTAAAAGTTCCATAAGCACTGGCACTATTGGTTAAAGTAACATTACCTGATAAATTTAAAGTGCAGGCTCCACTCATGTTTAAAACAGAGTTAGCTGCTGTTGTGTTGCTATAAACAAGATTTGTTCCCACACTTAACGTACCGGTAGTGATATTTGTACGCGCGATCCTGCTTGCAGTCCCATCATTACTTCCTATAGTTACATTTCCCGCAACAGTGGCAGTACCTGCATCAATATTCCACGTGTTAGTATTAGCATTGTTGGGTTGCTTAAGGTCAACATTGTTGGAAAGTGTTAATGCATTAGCTCCGCTATGAGTTAATGAATTAGAATAATTCATACGTGTAAAAATCAATTTATAAATTGAAGCATCTACATCCAATGTTACAGTTACTGCAGCAGTAGCAATAAAAGGGTTACCAATATTTACTTCATCGTTTACACCGGGAAGAGCTCTGATACCAAATGAAGCGCCCGCAACAGATGCTGTGGCTCCAGCTGTAAGCGTTATTTGTCCATCATTATCAACCGATTGAACAGTTCCAAGAGCAGTGCCTGGTGCGGTTTGGGATAGTAGCACGTCTCCAGGTGCTATTTGTGTTGTAAATGTTGTTCCTGCTCCTGTTACCACAGCATTTCCTGCAACAGAAGTAATCGTTCCAGTACGATAACGGATCCAGTTGGCAATATTGTTCCAGTTCATCGCTCCGGTAACTGCATTGTAAAGGCCGTTTGGATTAAATCGTTCTCCGATTATATGAACTCTTGACGTAGTTCCTGAAGCTCCGGTTATAACAGCAGCAGTGCTTGTTGGTACTCCCGACATAGTTAAGTTAGACCAGCTTATTGCATCATATCGTTGTGATCCGAACACGGAAGGATCAGCAATTGCGTCCACTTCAGCTGAGCTATAATTAAAAGTAGCGCCGTATGTGGTTATCACTAAAGTACTATAATCAATGGTCCAGTACCTGTTCACACTTTTATTGGGATCAATATCCGAAGCTTGTATATCACTGTGGTCACCTGATGTAGTGGAACAAATTAAATTTCCTGCTGTAGTAATGCTGGCAAAAGTAAAATTGACCGGGGCATAGTTTCCACCGGAACCAACTTCAAAAGTTTTGGGACTTGTGGAAATGTATTTTTGAAAATTTCCTTCTACAAATCCAACACCCTGAGCAGCGCCGGTAACAGTAGTTGCATTTGCGGTAAGAATTACTTTACTTGTACCCGTTACAATATTTCCGGATGTAAACGTTAAGTTTGTTGTAATAGAAATATCATTATTAAGCTGTAAGCCATTGCTATTGTTAATTGTTACATTATTAAAATTATTCGCATCATGAGTAAATGTTTGAACTGTGCTTCCCTGAAAGATTACTCTTCCTGTTGTAGTAAAAGTTCCTGCTGATTTATTCCAGGTGCCACCTGTTACAGTCATGTTATTGCTGTTAATATTAAATGTTCCGGCTGTTTGAGAATAACTTCCAGTGGTAAAATTAGTTGCAGCGGTCATGGTAGTATTGCCACTTGAATTATAATTAAATGTTTTTGCAGAAGCCTGTGTAAAAGCAGAATTTGCAGTAAGGGTAGCCGATCCGGAAACTGTTACATCCCCATTTATCGTCAGCAAATTTGTTATTGTTTTTACACCGCTGGTACCAAACGCCAGGTTGTAATAGGTACTGCCACCCGCGGTACTTGTGCGTAACGTTTGCGCACCTGCACCATCCAATGTTACTGTTCCACCGCTAATTGAGTAAGTACCTGTAAGTTCCGGAACAGTTGTTATTTTAGCAAGCTGCAAATCACCACCCGTTGCGGTAAAGGCACCACCTCCGTTAAGGGTTCTGGTTACAATATCAAAAATCCCTTCGGTCATTGTCAGTAAATTATTTACTGTAGCTGTAGTGGCTGTCTGAGTTAGAATTGTTCCTGGAGATTTATTTACTTCAATGTTAAAAAATGTTGTAGTTGCTGTACCTGCAAGTGATTGTGCTGAGCCTCCCGTGAAAGTTATTTTACTGCTGTTATGAGTAAAAGCACTATTATTGGTCCAGCTACCCTCAATGTTCACATTTGTACTATGGCCGGTCAGTGTTCCTGCACTTATTGTCAGGTTATTAAATGCGGTAATGGAAGTTCCCAAAATAGAAGTAGTTCCACTGAATGTTACTGTACCGCTGTTATGTGTATAGGTGCCATTGTTTGTAAAATCTGCTCCGCTAACGCCCATATTTGTTGCATGCCCAATAAGAGTTTTCGTTGCATTGATTGTAACATTCCGGAAAGTGGTGGTAGCCGCTCCGCTAACGGTTGTTGAACTGTTAAAGATGGCTCGTCCTGTTGCGGTGAAAGTACCCGCTGAACGATCCCATGATGAACCACAAACGGTAATATTGATTCCATTGTCGATAAGGGTTCCGCTTGATTGAGAATAGTTACCTATTGAAATATTTTGCCCGGCAGTTAATGTGCTGGAACCGGTCGAACTATAGGTTAAAGTTTTTGAACAATCCATTACAAAAGCAGAATTTCCGCTAATAAATGAACTGTTGGAAAAAGTGATATCCCCATTTATCGTTGTAATTCCGGTCAGGTTAACACTATTACTACTGCTAAAAATTAAATTGTTGTACGCAACGCCTCCTCTGAGAACCTGTGCACATGCACCATCAAGCTCTATTGTTCCTCCTGTTAAGGTATATGTACCTGTTAATTCGGGAACTGTTGAAGTACATTTTGAAATGATCAATTGCGAATTACCTGTCATTGTTAACCCGGCTGATCCTCCGCAACCATCAGCAAGAGTACGTGTACCAACATCTACTATCGCGTCATCCTGTATTGTCAGTAAATTTTTAATTCCGGTGGTCCCTGCCTGAATTGACTTGGTGCCGCTTATCGCACATACTAAATTGTAATAGCATGCATCATCTGGAATTCGAATATCTTGGTTTCCACCCCTGGTATAATGAACGGTATTATTATTAAAAGAGGCATTGAAAGTTAAGTTATTGCCTGGAGGATCAACTGCATCAGAACCACCGGTAGTTTGCAAATAAAGAACAGCAGCAGCTGTTCCATTACCATTATTAAAAGTTGCATTACCGTTGCCATTTCTGTTGCGTATTCCCGGCTCCACATTGCCATCAAGGATCACTGTTCCTAAATTGGTAATGGTAGTAGCATCTTCAATTGATAAACGGGAAAATACAACCGCATTTCCTGAAATGGTGTAACTGCCAGCCAGGTCTCTTCCAAACTGGTAATCGGCTGTACCACCCGTATTCCCATACCAGCTTCCATTATTAACTATATTTCCATTGATGCGAGGGTCTTCCCCAACAGTATTATCCCAGGTTCCGGTAGCAGAAACAGTTATGGCCCTAAAACTTTTGTTTCCTGTTCCGCTATTTGCAAATTGTAAGGTTCCGTTAACAGTTGTTGCGCCTAAAATGGTAAGTGAGACACGACCGATGGAAGCGGCTCCCGTTCCTGTCAATACATTGAATGCCCCGGTAACAGCTATTATACCGGTAGATGCTCCATTAATTGTTCCTCCGTTAGTAATATTGAGATTACCTGCAATGTTATAAGTTTCATTATCAGTGTAGCTTAAAGTACCTGTACTGCTTATATTAAAATCAGAATTAAAATTTTTAGTTCCTGTATTGTCTATACACGTCATGGTGCCATCAATGGTTGCAACACCGGTAAGATTTAATTGTATTTCTCCCAGATTTACTGTTGATCCCGCAGAAACATTGAATGTACCACCTATATTCATTATTCGATTATTATTATTACCGGTAATTTGCGAAGTTCCGGCCATTGTTACATTTCCGGTAACTGTAAGTGTTATACTGTTGTTATTGAAGTTAAGTCTTCCACTTCCCTGCAAACTTACTGTTGCACAGGCAGCATTAACATTAACAGCTATGGTATGAGTATTACAGATGATCACATCATCTCCCGCTATTGGAAATGCGGCTGCAGCTGCCCCGCCACAACTTGCAGTTGACCAGGAAGCGTTGGCATTCCAGTTACCGCTGGCCCTGGAATAATAAGTAGCCCCATGCAAGTTTACAACATTGGCAGAAAGAAAGATAATAAAAAAATAAAGTAAGCTTTTTTTCATTTCAATAAACTGCTTAAATATAATTAAATGTATATACACATAAATGTATATACACAAAAAAATATAACCATATAATATAGATAAAGCGTGTCTAAAGTGCGATAAATGACCGCTATTAAGACATTAATGCAAGGGGTGTTTTTACCGTTTTTATTAAACGATAAAAAAATCTAAAAGTTCCAAAATCAGGAGGTGGCTTTTGCGTGAAGAATTGCTTGTTAAATTGTCTGCAATTTTATTTAATGATTAATTTTTTGCTATACACATTTTGATTGGAAGTAGCGATGATTATATAAATTCCAGGAGATAATTTTTTAGATTCGTCAATAGCATATACATTCTTGCCTTCTGTTTGAATCACCATTATCTTAGAGAAGCTTTCTTTTCCTACCATATCACACACTACAACTAAAATTTCTTCGCCAACATTTCCTTCAATTGAAAGATTTAAATTATTTCCGGCGTTAGCTGGGTTGGGGTATACATTAAAAATAAAATTATTTGTGTTGTCAAATTTAACTGCTACGATATCTGAATAAGTGTATTTCCCATCAAAATCCGTTTGTTTTAATCTGTAATAAGAAGAACCTTTATACGGATTATCGTCAGTTAAGGAATAATCCAAAACGGATGTATTATTGCCTGCTCCATCAACAATTCCGATATTTTCAAAATCAGCGCCATCACTGCTTCTTTCAACAGTGAAAAAATCATTATTTATTTCGGTGACCGTGGTCCAGTTTAATTCAACGCTGCTATTGTGCGGAGTTGCAGTAAAAGAAAGTAATTTGACAGGAAGAGGGTTCCATCCGGTTGTTCTACTTGCGATTGTAAATCTGCTGAATGAGTTAAATGCTGTGGGTGAGGAGGTAGATGTAACGCTGCCGGTTAAATTTGTTCCGCCCGAATAAGCGGGTGCTCCTGTTCCACCTATATCAATCCATGTTGTAAGGGCTGCACTGGTATTTTTGCAGATGGTTAAATTGGCACCATCTTTTACATAATCGTTGCTTCCAAAATACAATGTAATTATCGGTTCGTTCGTGCCTACGGTTGTTCTTAAATTTGTACTTGGCGTGGATACCATTGTACTGGTCAAATAGCGGTCAACATCCCAGTAACGAACCCAGGAAACAGTATCAATCGTGCTGGGTTTAGTCCAGTTTAAGCTTTCTGCATCCTGATTAAAAGCTTCGGCTCTGTAGGTGTATGAAGTATTCACATTATTAGCAACTTGTAATGAAACGGGCCGCCAGTCTGCTGATTTTCCAACGGGAAAATTCAAAATGCTTCGCGTGGCTGAGTTTGTTGTCATTTCATATTGCATGGGACCATCTACATAAGAAGAGGAATTGCCGACTGTGGTGGTGGTAGTTTCATCATCCAGCGTTAAAATATTTGTAGTTGTGGTAATGATTTTCCCTGTAGTCATTGTTAAATCACCTCCTGAAGAAATATTCAAGGGAACATTTAATGTGAATGTTGCATTTGCTGAGGTAGCCATTGTCAACCGTTTTATTACAGGCGACTGAGCGGGCGCTCCATTAATTGTTTGGTTTGAACTTCCGTCAATAGTTACCCGTCCATTTGCTGCTGATGCAAAAGTAATTGCGGTAGAAGTGCCCACCGTTGAAATATTACCTGCAAATGTAGAGGTTGCATTATAAGCCGGAGCAAGAGAGCCTGTATTCAGCTGGTTAAAAATTACATTACCGTTAAAATCATCACCAACTGTATTGCCAAAACGTATGTATCCCGTACCATTGGCTATAATAGTGGTAGTGGTTGCCGCAGCAAATACATTACCTCCGGCGCTGGCGCCGTTTCCGGAACCGTTTTGCTGTAACGTATTAGTGGTGCCGTTATAACTGCTGTAAGAGGTAACAAAATAAGAACTACCCGTGATAGTTGCATTACCATTAAATGTTGTTTGAGCAATGGTCACAGAATCAGTACTAAAAACAACACCGGCATTAAAAGTGCAAGGTAAATTCGGTGTCCCTGTACTTCCACAAAAAATTTTGGAATTACTTGGCCCGGAAATCGTTTGGATTAAAGCCGTACCGTTTTGAGTTACATTTCTTAAATAAATGGATGTCCGCCCGGAAATGGTGCCGGCAATAAACTGGCCTGCGTTATTTGTAAGTGTTACAGTGGAATTTGCATTGTTTCCAAAATAAATATCCCCTGTTGAACTTGCCGCTGAATTTATTTGTATAGTACTTTCAAATGTTACACTTCCTGTATAACCGGTAGCGCCTTCTGCAAATGTTACATTTCCGGTTAAAGCAACCGTTACTACCACAGGTCCATGGAACGTACTGGAGCTGCTTGTTGGGGTTCCATTTACTCTGCCAATATAAACTCCTCCTGATGATGTTGAAGTGATGTTTGTAGTTCCATAAAACTCATTTCCTGTGGAGTTGGCGCAAAGTATAAAATTAGATGAACCATTATGAGTAAAGGTCCCATTGTAAAAAATATCAGGGCTTGCACTGTCATCTCCCATTCTCCAACGGTTCGCACCTGCATTGGTAGTAAAAGTGCAAGGCCCGTAAAAAATATTTCCGCCTGAAAAACTTTCTGACGTGGAACCGGTTTTGGTAAAATTGGTTGTACCATAAAAAGTGGAGCCTTCCCATGTACTATTACTTGATGTGAGTGTAATAGGCACTCCATTGGTAGCATCTCCCGTTCTGTAATTTAACCAGTCCACACTGAGTGTATTCGTTTCAGTAATTGTTATGGATGAACCTGCAACAGAAGTCATTATTACACCGGATGTAAAACTAATGGTTTGAGCGCCGGTTGCTGCACCGGCAATGGTTAAATTTTTGCTGTTTAAATCAATCGTGCTGCCTGAAGTATGATCAAAATCGTTGGTAACAGTTATGTGTGCATTGGTTTGTATGGCAGGAACTGTTGCTGAAGTATTGGTGACAAATAAATTGTAAAATGTTTCGGTTCCCAGGGGATTTGAAATAATTTGTGTTCCTGATGTACCATTAAGGGTAACCGAGCAGGTACCTTCTCTGAAAGGATCAGGATCGGTGCTGGTAATATTCCAGTTGCCTGAAATAGAAATATCGTTAGTGGATGCAGTAGCTGAAAGTACAGCTGTTCCGGGGACAGCCAGACCAGCTGCGCTAAAAGTTAAATTTCCGTTTAAAGTAGTGGTACCTCCGGAAGCTGATGTAAAAGTTCCTCCCACAGTTATAATTCCAACCGCAGTTCCTCCACCTATTATCGCGCCGGGATTTGTTGTAAGGCCATTACTCATGGTTAACGTTTCGGCAGCGGAAAATGTTATATTACCTGCCGTTCCTATCGTTACATTTCCTGTAAGTGTTTTTGTTCCTGTTGTATTGGTTATAGTTAACGTGCCGCTGATGTCGCTGGCAGATGTAACACTAAGGGTTATACGCCCTATGCTTGCTGTAGCGCCTGCAGAAACAGTAAACGTGGTCCCTGCATTTATTGTTCCTGTAGCGGTAGTGGCAGCGCTGCTTAGGGTGGCAGTTCCATTCATTATAAGCCCGGATGATAATGTAAGCGTGCTGGCAACTGTAAAGTCAATTATTGCACCATTATTTATGGTAAGATTTCCACTAAATGTTTTGGCGCCGGTAGCGCTGGCGGCGAAGGTGAGCGTACCGTTGATATCAGTTGTGGAAGTAATATTCAATACACATCGGCCAATGGATGCGGTTGCTCCTGCAGAAACAGTAAAAGTGGTTCCTACATTTACTGTTCCGGTGGTATTGGTAGAAGCGCTGCCAATAATGGCAGTTCCGTTCATGGTAAGAGAAGCTGAAAGAGTAATTGTTTGGCCTGATGTAAAATCAATAATACCACCGCTGTTAATGGTTACTGCGGATGAAAAAGTTTTTGGGCCGGTATTTACAGAAAAAGTAACAGTACCATTTATGGTAGTTACTCCTGTAACAGTAAGAGTTATACCGCCAATATCGCATGTAGCGCCTGCCGATACATTAAATGTTCCTCCTACATTAAAAACTCTGTTGGCGTTCCCTCCGGTGATAGAATTTGTTCCATTAATTGTGAAATTACCGGTGGTTGTGAGCGTTCTGCTGTTGTTACCAAAAGTTAATACAGCATCATCCTGCATGGTTACGCTTGCCAGCGAATTTGCCGTATTGGTCGGATAGCTGATGGTAATAACTCCTGCCGCGCCACCATCTCCAATAATCGCGATATCTCCTGCAGCGCTTCCGGGATAGGCTCCTGCGGCGGCTTGTGTTCCTCCGGGGCCAAAAACTGCATCAGTGTTCCAGCTGGTATTTGCAGTCCAGTTGCCGGTTTGGCGAGAATAATATGTTGCAGAGAAGGAAGAAATAAAACAAAACAATAAAATGGAAGGTAGAAGAATCTTTCTATTCAATAGAGATAGTGAAAATATTTTTTTTAATAATATTTTTTCCATTAAACTATAATACTGTAATTAATAGTTGTACGTATTATTTTGCTATCAGGTGCTTCAAAATTAAAAAAAAGTTGTATATACATGGGTTAAATTCGACTAACAGATAAATGTTGGCAACTAAGGCTTACTTTTTACCCTGATTAACAATTATCCTGATTAGCTGTTTTACGGTTAATAGAGCAGGATTGCTCTTTTATGCGGATTAAAACGACAGTCTATGTCTGAAAACTTTATCGTACAATTAATTTTTTACTGCAAATAATTTGATTGGAAGTGGCCGTGATCAAATAAACTCCGGCAGATAACTTTTTGGAAGGATCAAGCGCATAGATATTTTCACCATCTGTTTCTACAATTATTACTTTTGAATAGCTTTCTTTCCCTGAAATATCATACACTACAACCAATACTTCTTCGCTTTTATTTCCTGTTATTGAAAGATTTAAATTTTCAGAAGCTCCCGGATTAGGATATACATTAAAATTAAATTCATTTGCAGTATTAAATTCTACAGCTATTACTTTCGAATAAGTATACATCCCGTTAAAATCAGTTTGTTTTAATCTGTAGTACGATTTGCCATTGTATGGCCGGTAATCCGATAATGAATAATTTAATATTGAGGTGCTGTTGCCTGCACCATCAACAATACCGATGTTTTCAAAGTTAGCTCCATCCGCGCTTCTTTCAACTGTAAAATAATCATTGTTTATTTCACTGGCTGTTTTCCAGCTTACATCAACATTATTGCCATTTGTTATAGCATCAAAATAGATAAGTTCTATGGGTAAAGGATTGGTTCCCCCTGTGTTATTTGCCAATGTAAATCTGCTGAATGAGGTAAATGAACCTGAAGTAATATTTCCTGTTGTATTGGCTGTACCGGTTCCGCCTGCATCGGTCCAGGCTGTTCCTGCACCAATGGTTTTTGCCACGCGAAGGTCAAGATTATCAGTAACACCATCATCTGTATTATAATAAATCTGAATGGTAGCATTTGTAAAATTGGCCACGCTTTGTCTTGCCACATCCCAGTATCTGACATCTGAAACTTTGGTCAAGGTTCCCGGCAATGTATATCCAAGGGCCGTTGCTGAAGAGTTGATCACTTCGGCAGTGTAAGTTACAGATGTGGCATTGGAATGAGTGACAGTTAATACAACAGGCCTGTAAGAGGTGCTTCTTCCTATTGGAAAATTTCTAACTGTATTAGCGGTGCTTGTGGCTACAGTGTTAACCATTGGCCCATCAACATAACTGGATGCAGAGCCAATAGTTGTTGAGGCAGCACTTCCTAAAGTAAGAACATTGGTGGAAGTGGTTAAAATATTTTTACTGGTCATTGTTAATGTATTTGTTACAGTAACAGGAGAGTTAAGTGTTAAACTGCCGGAAGCAAAAGTGTTGTTCATGGTCAGATTATAAAATGTAGCGGCTCCTGTAAGTGTTTGTGCAACTGTACTGCTGTTAAATATAATAGTACTGGTACCGGCTGTAAAGGCTCCGCTGTTAATAAAATCTTCCTTCAGATTATGAGTAAAAGTACTGGCAGCAAAAGTAGAAGAGGCACCAATTGTGAGGTCTCCGTTTATGGTAAGTCCTGCTGTAGGAGTTTTTGTATTGCCGGTATTTGTTGTAAGGTGATGATAGGTAGAAGAACTGGGGAGCTTTATCGTTTGCGCCCCCGATCCGTTGTAATTTACCGTATTGCCTGCACCGCTTGCATTTAAAGTATTAACTGTAAGCGCACCGCCGATATTTAAAACAGCGTTGGCGGAAGAGCCTTGTGTCCAGGTAGAAGTTCCTGAACCGCTGAGATTACCAGTTATGGTAAAACTGCCATTGTTGGTAAATGCTGCAGATGTTGCAGATAAGTTTACAGCTGCTGCAGTTATTGTACCTGTAGTTGTATTAATAGCGGAAGGATTGGGTTGTGCTCCAATGTAAGTACCACTAAGTGTTATTGTACCTGAATTGCTCAGTGTGTAAAAGGTGCCGGTGGTTATATTAGTGCCGGTGCCATAAAAGGTCATTGTACCTGTATTGACTATATCTATACTGCTTGCCATGGTTAAAGCACCTGTTCCAGGGGTTCCGGAAGTTCCAAAGGTCATTGTTCCGTTGTTGGTTAACCCTCCCGCGCTGGAATTAATTGTAATCCCTGCCGCTCCGGTAAAGGCCATTGTTCCATTATTTGTAAGCAAACCCGAACTGGTTCCTGAAGCATAATTTGTACTAAAAGTAACATCCGCTCCAGCGCTAATAGTAACAGCACCTGAAGAAGTTGCAGTGGTAACAGCTGTAGTAAAGGATAAAAATGAGGCTCCCAAAGCATCCGCAGCGCCTGAAATAGTTCGTGTGCCTGCGCCTGACATGATAATAAATGAACTTACACTTATCACACCACGAGTACCTGAAATTCCTCCACCCAAAAGTTTGGTTCCGGTTAGTGTTACGGTATTTGTTCCGGCAAGAGTACCATCACATTCTAAATTTCCTGCTACACTTAAAGCTGCATTCGCTGTCAATGTTACACCGGAATTTATGGTCAGATTGTTAACTGTAATAGTAGCGATTACTGAGGTAGCACCTGTAATGGTGAGTGAAGGATTGATCACTGCCGATGTGTTTCCTGAAATGGTTCTGGTAGCACCATTCATAATTATGTCAGCTGTCGCTCCTGCTATAACAGAGCCGGTGTTAAGAGCAATGTTACCCGATACTGTGAGAGTCACCCCGGCGCTTATTGTAAATGTTACACCGGTATTAACCGTTAGGTTAGTACATGAAGTTGTTATATTTCCTGTTACAGCATGAGCTATTGTAACATTGTCGGCCGAGCCGGGAACTACTCCTCCCACCCAGGTTCCGGTTGCACTCCAATTTCCTGCTGCCGCACTTGTTATATTGGCGGCAAAAGAATTGAATGAAACCAATGCACAGAAAAACAATGCCAAAATTGTTAAATATTTACGGGTACTTTTCATAAAAAATCAATCAATTTATTATTAATATATATAATGACGTAAATTTATACAAAAAGGTTGCATAAAAATATACATTTTTTGAAAAAATTAGACAGGAATTTAATCATCTAAAAAAACAAATTATGATATAAAGGTTATCATTTTAAAAATTAAATATACAAATCATTTTTTGGAACCTGTTTTTTTGAAAAAAATATAAAATCCTGTCATAAAATATTTGCTAAATTTGGAACTTGTAAAAAATCAAATGAGAAAAATAATTTATTTCATTGTTATAATAAGCATAAGCTTATTTACATATTCTTTCAACCCCGGTGATCCCGGAACATATACTCCTCCTGAGGGTAAATTCATAACTGTAAATGGTTATAAATTTTGGGTGGAAACCGAAGGGCAAGGTGAACCCCTGTTTTTTATACCGGGCGGGCCTGGCAATAACCATGCTTACCTGCATGCCTATCATTCATTAAAAGATTCCTTTCAACTGGTTTATATGGATTTTTTGGGTCGAGGGAAATCGGATACCGCTAAACTCAGATCAGAATATACTGTAGCAAATGATGTGGAACAGCTGGAAGCTGCGCGTAAAGCATTGAAACTGGAGAAGATTACCGTGCTGGGCCATTCCTACGGTTCACTGGTAGCGCAGGCATATGCCATCAAATATCCGCAAAATACAAAACGGCTCATCATTGCCAACGGTTTTCACAGCGGCTGGATGTGGCAGGAGAACTGTGACAACAGTAACCGTTGTGCTAAATCAGGATACCCGGAACTATGGGAGAAATTAATGAAACATCGTGCACAGGGCGGTGTTTCCAGTGACAGCATTCACCAGTACTTATATAGCATTCCTTACGGATTTTTATACTGTTACAATCCAACTCTCAGGTTTCCTTTACCCAAAGATCATTCAACAACTATGAGCACACTGGTATATTACCAGATGGTAGGTAGAGACGGAGATTTTATCATTGGAGGTGATATTGCCGATTTTGATGTAAGGAAACAATTAAAAGATCTGAAAATGCCAATTTTGGTATTAGCAGGTCGTTTCGATAGAGTGTCAACTCCGGAAATGGTGATTTTGTACAAACAATATTGTCCTCAGGCTGAGTTTGTTATGTTTGAAAAATCAGGACATAACCCTCAGGTGGAAGAACCCGAAAAAACATTAAAAACTGTCAGAATTTTCTTGAAAAAATAATTGATTTCGAAATTCCAATTTATGGTAATATAAAGTCTTTTTAAAATGCTTTTTTTGATATAATAATTTTGTTACATTTGGCACCCTATTAAATATCAGTAATGTCAATAAATTATTTTTAACAAGGTGCAACTTCATGCATCTAAAATGTATCTCTAATATCAGGAATAAATCCGGTCTAACGGTCTAAATAAATCCAATCGCATGAAAAATACAGTTACACAAAGTTTGAGCAAACTTATAATCAAAAGAATAGTAATAGTTTTAACGACATTATTATCTGTAATACCTTTTACAGGTTATGCTACTCATATTGTTGGTGGTGAATTAAATTATAAATGCCTTGGTAATAACCAATATGAGATCAGGCTGCGTGTTTACCGTGACTGTTTTACAGGGGTCCCTGATTTTGATAAGCCGGCTTATGTAGGTGTTTTTGGTTCAAACAATGCTTTGCTTCAAAAGATCACGATGACCTATCGTGGAAAAATCACTCTTCCTCCAACACTTGCTCAGCAAAATCCTTGTATAAAAACGCCAACCAATATTTGTGTGGAGGTAACAGAATATATTGAAACAGTTACATTACCGCCAAGAGCAGGAGGTTACCAACTGGCATATCAACGCTGTTGCCGTAACCCCACAATAGATAATCTTACAAACCCGGGGAACCAGGGGGCAACGTATTATGCGGTAATACCTGATCAGGCTGTGTCCTGCAACAGTAATCCTCTATTTAAAAACTGGCCACCTATCTTTCTTTGTGCTAATCAGCCGGTAGTATTTGACCATTCAGCCACAGATAATGAAGGAGATGTAATTGTATATAGCTTATGTTCTCCTTTTCATGGTGGAACAACCGGCAATCCACAGCCTAACCCTCCGAATAATCCTCCTTATACTTTTGTAAATTTCAAAGCGCCTTATACTGCTACGGATCCTTTGGGTGGTATTCCTTTAAGTATTAATTCAAGTACCGGTTTGCTTACAGGTATTCCAACTACAATAGGCCAGTTTGTGGTAGGTGTATGTGCTGATGAATACCGGAATGGCGTTTTGATCAGTACAACCAAACGTGATTTCCAGTTTAATGTGGTTGCTTGTCAGCCTGATGTATCAGCAGCGGCAGCATCTTATGTTTCGGATTGTACTAACCACACTGTAACATTTACAAATAACAGTATAGGATCTACTACTTTCTCCTGGAATTTTGGTGACCCAACTACTACTGCCGATGTTTCTACAGTTGCTGCTCCTACTTATACCTATCCTTATGTAGGAACATTTACGGTAACATTAATTGCTTTTAACAATTCTAATCCTGCTTGTAATGATACTTTGTTATTGCCTGTAACGGTTGACACCTGTAAACCATGCGGAATGACCTTAGCTGTATCAAAAGTAGATGGGACTTGTGGTGCAGCTTGTACACCTGCTGCACCCCCGGTATTTGTAAATGAAACAAAAGGAGAGATTCCTAATAATGGCACAGCAATTACCTTTAATCATACTACATCCGGAGTCGATCGGCTCCTGCTTGTAGAAGTTGTAACTTATGAGGGTTCCAGCTCGGGAGCCACATACGCTACGCAGAATCTAACGCTTATCGACAGACAGTCGACTATAGCTGGTAGTAAAACAATGTGGGTCGAAATGTATTATTTGGTTAATCCACCTACCGGGGCAAATCAGGTGATAGTTACATTTCCGACTCCTTCTCCCGGTATTGCTGACGACCGCCATGCACGTGCGATTACAATTACAGGGGTAAATCAAAGTTCACCTTTTAACGGTGGTGCAACAAAAGCTTCAGGTACTTCATGTCCGGCTTTATTGAGTGTTCCGAGCGGAACTAATGAGCTTATCGTGAATTTAATAGCACGTGATCGAAACATTAACGATTTGATTCTGGAATCAGGTCAAACCTCCCTATATCCATTAGATGATCTTGGAACTCTCGAAGTTGACTATTGGAGTTCCAGGGAACCCGGTGCAGCCGGCAACGTTTCAACAGGTTATAATTGGTCAGGCTGCGGTCCGTTAGGGTGGGCTATGATGGCTGTTTCTATTAAACCCGTTTGTAGTTCTGCTCCTGTATGTACCCGTATTGTATATCCTGTAACTTGTACGGGGAATTTCCAAATGAATAGCTATGGAAATGGTGGTGGTGTAAGTTCTGGTTGTAGCGGAAGCGGCTCGGGTAATGTTGGAAGCCCTTCAGGCTTTACACCCACTTCGATCAATCTTGTAGTGAACTCGGTAACCTTGCCTAGCGCTAATCCACCGGTACCACCTGCAACCATAACTTATTTAGCAAACCCACATTCTACTTGCCCTAAAACTGCAGGTTATAGCCTTAGTGGGGGTGTAATAACATTTACTTATCATCTTTGGATCCCTGGTCCTGGAGGATCTGGAACTTCGGGCAGCGCAACAGTAGTTCCAAGTGGAGGAACACCAACATATCAGTACTCATGGGTCCCCGGGGGACAAACAGGCGCTACAGCTAATAACTTAACTGCAGGTACTTATACTGTTACTGTAGTTGATGTGAATAATTGTATACAAACAGCTACAGTCAGAGTTGATGCAAACTCAACTATTACTTTAGCTCAGGCTAAAACAGATCCTACATCCTGTACCGCTACTGATGGAACAGCCACAGTAACCGCTACAGGCGGCACCGGAACACTTACTTATTTGTGGAGTAATGGTCAAACAACTTCCAGCGCTACTGCTTTATCAGCGGGTGTGTATACCGTTAATGTAACCGATGCAAACGGATGTTCTAAATCTCAATCATTTACACTTACTTCACCTTCAAACATAGTTGTAACCGCCAGCAAAACGGATGTATTATGTAAAGGAGCATCTAATGGTACTGCAACGGCAGATCCTCCAACAGGAGGCTCCGGTACATATACCTATGTATGGAGTACCAGTCCTGCTCAATCAGTTCAAACTGCAGTTGGCTTATCGGCAGGTTATTATGTTGTTACCGTAACAGATGCTGTTAGTGGTTGCCGGGGTACTACAGCTGTAACCGTTGGAAATACATTATTATCAGTTGCTTCCTCTCAAACAAATATTAAATGTAATGGTGACAGTACAGGAACGGCAACGGTAATACCAACTAATGGTGTGCCTACTCTTTTATATTCCTGGAATACAACACCGGTTCAAACAATACCAACTGCTACAGGATTGCCTGCAGGAACATTTGTAGGTAAAGTAACCGATGCTAATGGTTGTATGGATTCCGTTACAGTTACTATAGCTGAACCCGACAAATTAGTTCCGGAACCTGCAAATAACAGTTCAATAAATTGTGCGGGAGTACAAACAGGTTCCGCATATATATTGGTATCCGGAGGTATTGATCCCTATACGTATTCATGGAGCTGTAATGTTTCAACTGATTCTTCGGCAACGGGTTTACCGCAAGGAATATGTTATATAACTGTAACTGATTCCAATGCCTGTGTTGCTATGGATTCAATAAATATTATTTATCCATCTCCTTTAACCTTATCCCATCTGTATTCTGATTTGATCTGTAATAATGATAACAGCGGATCAGCAACAGTTTTTGCAACAGGTGGTAATCCGGGATATACCTATTCATGGAGTACAGCTCCTGTTCAAACCACCCAGACTGCTTTGGGATTATCAGCAGGAACATACACTGTTGTAGTAACAGATGATACCGGTTGTACTACCTCTTTAAATAATGTTGTTATTTCGCAACCGGCTCCTGTTACTTTTACAACTGCCAGTACACCGGCAGGATGTAATTTAAGTAATGGTACAGCAACAGTTACTGCATCCGGCGGAACACCGGGTACAACCGGAACCGGTTACACTTATTTATGGACTCCGACGAGTCAAACAAATCCGACCGCTACTAATTTATCGGCAGGAACATATACTCTTGTAGCTACTGATAGCATGGGATGTTTGGGAGATACAACTGTAATAGTTGTAAATTCAGGTACTCCAACGGCAGTGGCATCATCGGTGGATGTTTCCTGTAATGGTGGTAATAATGGATCGGCTACAGTTACAGCCTCCGGAGGAACCGGTACATACACCTACTCCTGGAATAATGGAGTTACAAGTACAACATTTACTGCTACGGGTTTAACGGCAGGAACCTATATTGTAACAATTACAGCAGGTGGTTGTAGTATCAATACACCGGTTACTGTAAATCAACCGGTAGTAATCTCATTGCCGGCTCCGTCTAAAACGGATATCACCTGTAACGGGCTTAGTAATGGTACGGCATCCGCAACAGCTACCGGAGGTAATTCAGGCTTTACTTATACCTGGCTTCCAGGTAACATAAATAGCCAAACAATTACAACACTTTCCGCAGGAACTTATACTGTTATAGCAACGGATTCAAAAAATTGTTCGCAATCACAAACTGTAACTATTACTCAGCCGGCTGTTATCAGCGTAGCTAAAGATAGTACTGCTTCAGGATGTTCTGGTCCGGGTACAGGTTCAGCAACAGTAACAGCATCAGGAGGTACTCCTGGCTTCACGTATTCCTGGAATACAAGTCCTGTACAAAATGATTCAGCGGCTGCCGGCTTATCCGGAGGAACTTATATTGTAACAGTTATGGATAAAAATAATTGCACTGTTACCAGAAGTGTTCAGGTTCTATCACAAGGCTCAGGAACAGCTACAGCTGATTTTGATATGAGTTTCCAGCCAACATGTAGAGATGGGGTGTTTGCTTCATTCGTTAATACAAGTTCAAATGCAACCAGTTACTTGTGGATCTTTGGTGATGGCACTACTTCTACAGAAGTACATCCGGAGCATGGATATTCTTATGGAACATCCTATGTTGTAACATTGATCGCATACAATGGCTCTTGTCCTGATACAATATCCTTTCCTATTACTATTAATGCATTCAACAATTATATTAATCCGTTGGTACCTAACGTATTTACACCTAATGGCGATGGAATGAATGATTGTTTTGAAATTAAATTAGGCAATGGTTTGGAGAATTGCGTAGAATTAACTGTATTTGATCGTTGGGGATTAAAAATGTATGATAATCAAAATGGTGTGTGTTGGGATGGAAGAACAACTTCCGGAAATATTGTGCCTGATGGAACTTATTTTTACCTGGTTAAAATAGGAGAATCCGAAATGCATGGTGCAGTATCAGTATTGAGAAATTAATTAATAATATAACACTTTAAAAAATGGAGGTAGCAATTATGCTACCTCCATTTTTTGTTACATCATTATCCGTGTAACTTTTTTGACCAAAATCCGTAAGGACATTCAATGGATTCTGTTATCAAAATTAAATAAAACAGCTTAAATTTTTTGTATGACATCTATTTTACAAATTCAAAATTTAAGAAATCTGACATTAAAAATAGTAGTTGCTTTAACTATACTATTCTCTTCAATTCCTTTCTTTAGTTATTCTACCCACATTATAGGTGGTGAATTAAATTATAGATGCCTTGGGAATAATTTGTATGAGGTCAAGCTTAGAGTTTTTAGAGATTGTAATAAAGCGAGCAATGCTGATTATGACGCTACTGCAGCTATTGGTATTTTTGATGTCAACAATGTTTTAGTAACTACTTTATACATTAATTTTCCGGGAGCAACTGTTATACCTCCCACCATTGCTCAACAAAATCCATGTGTAAAAGTGCCGTTGAATACTTGTGTAGAGGTGGCTGAATATATTGGAACAGTGACTCTTCCTCCAATAGCAGGAGGGTATCAATTGGTTTATCAGCGTTGTTGTCGCAATGGCACTATTAATAATATTAATAACCCCGGTGGCCAGGGAGCTACCTATACAGCAACCATTCCGGGGCCGGCACTTAACTGCAACAGTAATCCTGTTTTCACTAAAATGCCTCCTTTATTTGTTTGTGCTGATAATCCTTTATTATTTGATAATTCAGCCACCGATGCGGAAGGAGATTCCATATCCTATAGTATTTGCACTCCTTTTAACGGAGCAAACTCAGGCCCCAGCATGCCTCAGCCACCTAATCCTCCGCCGTATAATTTCATAACATTCAAGGCACCATATACTGCTGCTAATCCAATGGGAGGGATTCCATTGACGATCAACCCTACAACAGGATTGCTCACAGGCACACCAAATACATTAGGCCAATTTGTGGTAGGAGTGTGTGCCAATGAATATCGGAACGGTGTTTTATTAAGTACCACCAAACGTGATTTTCAATTTAATGTACTTAGTTGTGAACCGGATGTAGCAGCAGCGGCAGCAGCGTTCACATCAGATTGTGTGAATCATACAGTTACATTTACTAACAATAGTACAGGTTCCGCAACATATCAATGGAACTTTGGAGATTTAACTACAACAACTGATGTTTCCAGCCTTACAAATCCTACTTATACTTACCCTACACCGGGAACTTTCACAGTTACATTAATTGCTTTTTCTACTGCAGGTAATGCATGTAATGATACATTGAAAGATTTTATAGTGGTTGTAGATACCTGCCTGCCTTGTGGTATGACATTGGCTGTTTCAAAAGTAGATGCTAGCTGCAGTCCTTCCAGTCCCTGCAGTGTTACTCCAATTTCAACTTCTCAATGGAATAGTGCAATTGCTCCAAATCCTAATCCTTGTCCCGGAGCGGGATATTTTGTCAGCTATGCACAACCATCCTGTACAGTAGATCCTTATGGAACTTCTCCCGATAAATGTTATTATGTTTGCGGAGTTTCTGCGAATTCTATTTCTAATATACCATGGAGCTCTTGTACTGAAGATCCTTCAAGTCCTTGCCCCGGAAAGTCTGCTATGGTATTAGGAAGGGGATCGCTCGGACAGTATTCATACATTTGCCCCTGTGAAACACCCGTAGGGGTTTGTACACATATAGTATGGACATATCCTTGCTCGAGCGGTCTTCAACAGATATATTATTATGGTGATGCAGGTCCGGCTTCGCGAAGTTGCCTCTCAGCTGGTACTGATAATGCTATTACGAGCGGTTTAACACCTAGTTCGGTTGATCTCAGAATAGGTGGTGTTACTCAAGCACAACTACCTCCTTCTCCACCTGCAGTAATTACAACGTTAACAAATACACATGCAACTTGTCCCAAAACGGCAACTATAACTACAACAGGTGGAGCCGGTGGCACAGCAACATTTGATTATTATCTTTGGGTAGTTAGTGGTAGCAGCGGACCAGGGGCCCCCGGCAGCGCAACAGTTACGCCCAGTGCAGGAACCGCACCTTATAATTATTCCTGGAGTCCCGGAGGACAAACAACATCTACCGCTACCAATTTAACCGCAGGTACTTATACTGTAATAGTAACCGATGCAGCCGGTTGTACAAAAACTTCTGTTGTTACCGTAGATGCTGCTTCAACTATTGTGTTAGCACAAAGCCAAACATCTTTGTCATCTTGCGGCGCTTCAGACGGAACTGCTTCAGTAACTGTTTCGGGTGGTACAAGTCCTTATAATTATTTATGGAGCAATGGACAAACAGGTTCAACCGCTACCGGTTTATCAGCAGGTGCATATACTGTGAATGTAACAGATTCAACTGGCTGTTCAAAGTCAACCACATTTACTATTAACCAGCCGGTTATCATTACTGTGACGGCAGCTAAAACGGATGTGTTATGTGGCAATCCTGTCAATGGAACTGCTACGGCAACACCGGGCGGAGGTATCGGACCTTATACTTTTTTATGGAGTAATGGACAAACAACGAATCCCGCTACAGGTTTGAATGCAGGATATTATACTGTTACTGTAACAGATGTAAACGGTTGTTATGGAACAACTTCTATAACGGTTTCTAATTCTGTTTTAACATTAAGCTCTTCTAAAACAGATGTTGCCTGTTATGGAGGTAGTACCGGATCAGCAAGCGTAACAGCAACAAATGGTGCACCGGGCTATTCTTACTCATGGAATACTTCACCCGTGCAAACTACACAAACAGCTGTAAATTTATCAGCCGGAACATATATTGTTATAGTAACTGATAATGGTGGTTGTTCTCGCTCTGCTTCATTGACTGTTTCACAACCTGCACTTTTGGATCCTGAACCCAGCAATACCAGTACAATTAATTGTGCAGGTACAACCAATGGTTCTGCAAATGTAATTGTAAACGGAGGGACAGCGCCATTTACTTATATGTGGTGCAACGGACAAACAACTTCAGCGGCAACAGCTATACCAGCGGGAACATGTACAGTAACAATAACAGATGCAAATTTATGCAGTGTAACAGATTCAGTCGATATTATATTTCCTACACCATTAAGTTTAACTCAGCTTACATCTAATGCTACCTGCAGTTCTAATAATGGATCAGCAATTGTTAGTCCTTCGGGTGGACAGCCAGGATATACTTATTCATGGTCTACAAGTCCGGGTCAAACTACTCAAACTGCTACCGGTTTATCTGCAGGAACATACACCGTTATAGTAACGGACAATGCAGGTTGCACTTCGGCGCTTACAAATGTTGTTGTCAATCAAACTGGCGCAAATATAACTGCAACAACTAATAGCGCAAATGCAATTTGTAATCAAAATAATGGAACAGCATCAGTTACAGCATCCGGAGGAACACCAGCGTATACTTATTCATGGAACACAAGTCCTGTTCAAACCACACAAACTGCTACAGGATTATCTGCAGGAACGTACACAGTTGTAATAACAGACAATGCTGGTTGTACCGGTGTAACAAGTGTTACTGTTAATCAAACAGTTTCCAATATAATTATAGCACAAAGCAGTACAACTGCAGGATGTAATTTGAGTAACGGAACAGCCTCTGCTACGGCATCCGGTGGCACTCCCAACTATACTTATTCCTGGAACTCAAGTCCTGTTCAAACCACGCAAACAGCTACGGGCTTATCAGCGGGAACGTATATTGTAACAGTTACAGATAATTCAGGATGTACTTCCAGCGCGTCCGTATCTGTTACTAATTTGGGTGCGCCAACTGCGGTCACCGCTTCTACAGATGTGAGTTGTAATGGTGGAAACAATGGAACAGCAATAGTTACAGCATCGGGAGGAAGTGGAACCTATACTTATTCATGGAATACTAGCCCCGTGCAAACAACAGTTACGGCCACCGGATTAACATCGGGCACTTATAGTATAACAATTACTGATAATACAGGTTGTATTTTTATTACATCGGTTACTGTTAATCAACCGATACCAATAACTATAGTACAAAGCACTACAACTGCAGGATGCAATCAAAGTAATGGAACGGCTTCCATAACAGCATCAGGTGGAACCCCCGGCTATACTTATTCCTGGAATACAAGTCCATTACAAACTACACAAACAGCCACAGGCTTATCTGCTGGAACATATATTGTAATTGTTACGGATAATTTAACATGTACTTCCAGTACTTCCGTGACGGTTACTAACTTATCAGCACCCGCTGCAGTTACTTCAAGTGTTGCAGTTTCCTGTAATAATGGTACTAATGGAACGGCTACCGTCACTGCTTCAGGAGGAAGCGGAACCTATACGTATTCCTGGAACACGAGCCCTGTTCAAACAACAGTTACCGCTACCGGTTTAGCAGCAGGTACTTATAGTGTAACAGTTACTGATAATGTAGGTTGTATTTTTATTACATCAGTTACTGTTACTCAGCCGATAATTATAACATTGGTTTCTTCTCAAACAATTGTTTCTTGTAATGGAGGAACTGATGGTACAGCAACAGTGACAGCTTCCGGTGGCAATGGAGGGTTTGTTTATAATTGGACACCGGTTGCTCAGACCACACAAACTGCTATGGGACTATCTGCGGGAACTTATACCATTACAGTAACAGATTCTAAAGGGTGTACCGCCTCCCTTACTAACATAAACATAACTCAAGCCAATGCTATTAATATTGCAAAAGATAGTACAGGTTCAACCTGTACCGGTGGTGGAGGCAATGGTACGGCAACAGTTACAGCATCAGGAGGAACATCTGGTTACACATATTTATGGAATACAAACCCGGTACAAACCAATTCTTTAGCAACAGGATTATCTATAGGGTCATATATTGTTACTGTTTCAGACGTGAATGGTTGTACTTCTACATCAAGTGTTACAATTATAGGGCAGGGTGGAGTTCCTATTATTGCTGATTTTACTGAAACATACATATTTGATTGCGATGATGAAGTGTTTGTTACATTTAAAAATCTAAGTACAAATGCAACCAGTTATTTGTGGAATTTTGGTGATGGTGATACTTCTACACTTCAGCATCCCGTTCATACATACCCTTATGGGTCCACGGTTACGGTTACACTCATTGCTATTGGTGGAGGATGTACGGATACCATCACATTAAACATTAATATCAATGCATTTGATGATTACATTGCACCCACTGCCCCCAACGTTTTTACTCCAAATGATGATGGTACAAATGATTGTTTTGAAATACAGGTTGGAAATGGTTTAGAAAAATGTGTTGAAATAATTATATTCGATCGCTGGGGATTAAGAATGTATGATTCTGAAACGGGTGGGGCTTGTTGGGACGGAAGAACAACAGCAGGGAATCTCGCTTCTGAAGGCACTTATTTTTATTTGATAAAAGTAGGGAACTATGAAGCACATGGAGCGCTGAGTTTATTTAGATAAAATATCTGTATCCAAATGTTATATAAAAAAGATCACAGGTTGCGATCTTTTTTAATTCAATATTCTCAGCTTCGCAAATTTTATTAAAAGTTGTTTTTGCCCAACGCCTTCAAAGAATACAGTAGCTTTATTGTTGGGAAAGCTACCATCCATGTTGATTACTTTTCCTGTTCCAAAACGATCATGCTCTACCTGCATACCAACTTGTAAATTGCGTAAACTTTCTGTATCAAAATCAGAGGTGTTTTTTGCTGCGGTGTTTAATTTCACTAATTTTTTTCCGATAACAGGCCGTTGAACAAATGTTTCTTTTGATTTATTGATATTTAATTTTTGTTTGTGCGAAGAAGTTTCACTACCAAACATTCGGTTATTATTTTCAGTGGGGAGATCTAAAAATTTTTCGTCCACCTCTTCAATAAAACGGCTGGGTTCACAATAAATTAAATTGCCCCAGCGATAGCGCGTAGTAGAGTAGGAGAGGATCACACGTTTTTCAGCACGTGTTAAAGCGACATAAAACAATCTTCGTTCCTCTTCCAGGTCCGCCCTGTCAGTGAGCGACATTTGTGATGGAAATAAATTCTCTTCCAAACCTACAATGTGCACATAGGGGAACTCCAACCCTTTTGCGGAATGTATTGTCATCAACACCACTTTATTTTTATCCTCTTCGCTTTCTGTCTTTTTATCGGCATCTGTCATTAATGCGATATCACGCATAAATAAATCAAGGGTTGGTTCGGTTATTATTTCGAATTTCGGGAGTTTTATTTCGGAAGTTTTAGATTCCTCTTCAAATGGAAATAATTGTTCTTCATCTTCTTTTGCTATGCTAAGTTCTTCAGCCGGATTGATCATAAAATTAGCCGAAACATCTTGGTTCTCAATTCCTGTTTCTTGATTCTCCTCTTGATTTTCTTCGTATCGCCCCTCGTCCCTCAAATCGTCCCCCGTCCCCTCTTCAGTAAATTCCTTCAATCCATTAAGGAGCTCTTGAATATTTTCATGACGGCTAACACCTTCAGGAGATTTGTCAGCATACAGGTCACGTAAAATTCCTGAATGTACTGCAATGTGTTGTCCCAGATCATAAGCAGTATGTGTATTTAGCATGGCCGAAAAGCTTTTGATCATGGAGGCAAATTCATCAATTTTTGTTTTGGCTCCTGTATTCAATCCTATTTCAAATTCATTGATATTTTCAATTACCTTCCAAAGGCTGATATTATGATCGTTTGCAGCTACTATTATTTTATCCATTGTGGTATCACCTATCCCGCGTGTGGGATAATTGATGATGCGCTTCAATGATTCTTCATCGTTATTATTGATCGTTAAACGATAATATGCTAACAGGTCTTTGATCTCTTTACGCTGATAGAATGATAATCCCCCATAAATGCGGTAAGCGATATTCTGTCTGCGCAATGCTTCCTCCATTGCACGAGATTGTGCATTGGTCCTGTATAGTATTGCAAAATGCCGGTTTTGCGCCTGCTCATTCATTTTTATTTCAAAAATGGAATTGGCAACAAAATTCCCCTCGGCATTATCTGAATCTGTTTTTACAACTTTGATGAGTTCACCTTCAGCGTTTTCAGTAAAAACATTTTTCTTCAGTTGATCTTTATTGTTGGCTATGATCGTATTTGCAGCGCCTACAATATTTTTAGTGGAACGATAATTTTGTTCCAGTTTAAACATGTGTAATTCAGAATAATCCTTTTCAAAATTTAAAATATTTTGAATATTGGCTCCGCGAAAAGAATAAATACTTTGGGCATCATCACCAACCACACATATATTGCGGAATGCAGCTGCCAGTTGTTTTACAATCACATATTGTGAAAAATTAGTATCCTGGTACTCATCCACTAAAATGTATTTGAATTTATGCTGGTATTTGTGCAATACTTTAGGATGGTCACGCAATAGAATATTGGTATTGAACAACAGATCATCGAAATCCATTGCACCGGCTTTAAAACACCGGTTAGCATATTGCTGGTATACAATTCCCATCTTTGGCCTTATTGCCATCCGATCCTCTTCCTGTATTTGTGCATTATTCAAATAAGCGGAAGCAGAAATTAAATTATTTTTTGCGGCTGAAATTCGTGCCAATACACTGGCTGGTTTATATACCTTATCATCCAGACCTTGCTCTTTTAATATTGATTTTATAAGGTTTTTGGAATCGTCCGTATCGTAAATGGTAAAATTACTTGGATAGCCCAGTTTTTCTCCTTCCACTCTTAAAATGCGTGCGAATACAGAGTGAAATGTACCCATCCATAAATTTTTTGCTTCGCCTTCACCCACAATTTTAGCGATCCGTTCTTTCATTTCACGTGCAGCTTTATTGGTAAAAGTAAGCGAGAGAATATTAAAAGGGTCCACCCCTTTTTTCATCAGATGCGCTATACGGTAAGTAAGCACGCGTGTTTTTCCTGATCCTGCTCCGGCAATTATCATTACAGGCCCTTCAGTACACTCAACAGCTTCACGTTGTACGGAATTTAATTCAGATAAATAATTATTCGACATTTAAAAAAATCCTATTTTGGGGCAAGGCCCGTAGTTAAAATTAATTGTAAGATAAGTACCAGATTAAAATTTAAATTTTTACCAGCTTTTTTACCGAGTAAGAATTTGTTGAAATAAAAATAACAGAATAAATCCCCTTCGACAAGGAAGAAACATCTATTTGCGTTTGACCGGAATCTATTATCACCCGTCCATTCATATCCACAATAATAATGCCTTTAAAATAGGGATCCTGTATAGTTATTTTATCGGTGCAAGGATTTGGATAGAAGTTTATATTGCTTTGATTTTCTTGTTCCTGTATGCTGTTAAAATGACTGAGTTTATATTTTCTAAAGAATAACCAGATTTTTTCAGATGCCTTGAAATCCTGATTAGTAACGCCTATAACATAAGGCGATCCTGGCCATGTATGCCCTCCTCCAATAATTTTATACAGCTCAACAGATGAGTTGTTAGTTCCTCCTGAATAAGTATAATGTTCAGCAGTACAGCCATCTGATGTATTTGTATTAGGAACATTTGTAAATGCGGGTACAGGGTTACAATTATTATTATTTACCCAATACTTCACCAGAGTATCTATTGGAAGAGATCCTGAACTTCCTGTATATAAAACCGTACCATCAGCAGTGCCGCTGATCTGCATGACAGGCACAGCACGGTTGGGTACACAGGTAGAATATTGAGAGGTAAACATGCTGCCCGTTACAGAAGCAATAGCAGCAATCCTGTCATTTAATGCACATGCCAGGGTTTGGCTCATATATCCTCCATTGCTCATTCCGCATGAATAAATACAGCTCGCATCTATATTATATTGCACGTTTAAACTGTCAATCAGATCTGAAATAAACTGTATATCATTTACGTTTGTGGTTGATATACCTGCATTCCAATAAGGTTGGCCATTCAAAGTTGTTCCCTGAGGATAAACCATTAAAAAATTAGCCGTATCTGAAATGGGTTTAAAGTTTGAATACAGTTGTTCATTTGCGGCATTTGATGTGTATCCATGCAGGTCAAAAACAAGAGGGCGGGCAGAAATGCCGTTGTAAACGGCAGGAATATATACTCTGTAGGAGCGGTAGATACCTCCCGAGAAGATGCTGTCAATAACAGTGGTTTGAGAAAAAAATAGGCTTGTTTGAAAAAACAAGCCTATTAAAATGAACTTTGCTTTTGACATTAATTCTGCAAATTTAGCTGTTCAACATCACCGGCATCACCAGCATCAAAATATCCTCAGCAGCATTTTCTTTTTCAGTGGGAAGTAGAATACCGGCACGGTTAGGAGCACTCATTTCTAAATTTACATTTTCTGTATTTAAGTTGCTCAGCATTTCTGCTAAAAATTTAGAATTGAATCCAATCTCCATATCTTCACCTGCATATTGGCAGGTTAAACGCTCGCTTGCTTCATTAGCAAAGTCAAGATCTTCGGCAGAAATGCTTAATTCGCTTCCTGCAATTTTTAAGCGTACCTGGTGGGTGGTTTTGTTTGAGAAAATGGAAACACGTTTGATGGAATTTAAAAATGAAACGCGGTCAACCGTTAATTTATTGGGGTTCTCTTTAGGTATTACGGCTTCATAATTCGGATATTTTCCATCGATCAAGCGACAAATTAAATGTACATTCTCAAATGAAAAAAATGCATTGGTATTGTTGTATTCGATCTTCACGTTTCCACTTACGCTGGGTAATGTGTTTTTTAAAAGATTCAATGGTTTTTTAGGAATGATAAATGATGAAGCGGCCTGCGCTTTGGCATCGCTTCTGCGATAACGTACTAATTTGTGAGCATCAGTAGCCACAAATGTGATATTATCAGTGGATAACTGGCACAATACACCTGACATTACAGGACGCAATTCATCATTGCCTGTTGCAAAAATAGTTTTATTGATCGCAGACGCCAATACACTTGCATCCAGGTCAAGTGATGAGGCCGACTCAATACTTGGTAATTTTGGAAATTCTTCCCCATTGTGACCGGTAAGTTTATATTTACCATAATCGGAAATGATCTCAATCCCGAATTTTTTTGTATCAACACTGAATGTTAAAGGCTGGTCAGCAAATGTTTTTAAAGTATCCAGTAATAGCTTGGCGGGAACAGCAATATTTCCGGTGTCCTTAGATTCAATGCTGATAGCAGTGGTCATGGTTGTTTCCAAGTCCGATGCTGATATTTTTAATTGATTCTTATCAATCTCGAATAAAAAATTATCTAGAATAGGCAGCGCATTATTGGTGTTTAATACACCGCTTACAGCCTGTAATTGTTTTAATAATGAGGTACTTGAAACAATAAATTTCATATTAATAAATATTAAATAGGTTTGTATTCTTTGGAAAACTTGTGGAACAAATATAAAAAAATAAAGCAGCTTATTTACCTGCGTTTTCAGTAACTTTTTAACAAAAAAAATCCCCATTGGCGGGGATTTTGTACGTATTGGTTAATAAACGTTTTAAGTTTTAGGCTTGTTTTTTTCTTTAGTTTTTTCCGGAATTTGCCGGGATTTTTTTTGAAAATAATCCGGGGGCGGAAGTAATTTGCCAAACATGAGATATTGTACGATTACAAAATCTTTTCCATTATCCAATAAGGCGCTCATACGATCAGGATCATATTCGTAAGGTTTACCTGTTTCATCAGAAATATTTTTTTTGTTTGTACGTGCATATAACTTTATTTTATTGGTTTTTCCGCTGTTGTCAGTAACGGTAAGGATATTCAAAGGTTCTGATTTTAGCGTTGAATCAATTTTAGTTTGTTTTATATCCTCAAAATTTTCAAAGATTATTTTCTGAAAATAGGATAAATACTGATTCAGGGCAAACGTGTCAATATTGTTTAATGTTTTATTGTCAGACAACATTTTAACTTCATAATCATTGTTTCCTTTAACAATAACCTCATAACTAAGTTCAGGTTTATGAGGGGCTTCCATTTTTATAGAACGAATATCATTAGGGGTGTATTGAAAAATACTGCGGTCTCTCCAAGCTGCTTCGTCCGTAATATAGCGGGTAGTTAAATACCCTTCAAAGCCGGGTATATAAGTAACAAAAGGTTTTGCCGCCGGCAACATGGTTTTAAGGTCGATCAGGATCATGTATGTTCCTGTTTGATCTTGTGTTTCAGTTCCAACATAATATGCTTTAGTAAGTACATTGTTCTGATAAATTTCACATCGGATAGCCTGAGCGGAAAGTCGTTTTACAATATTATCCTGTGCTTTTTTTCCAACGGGCTCTTTTACATCTATCTTTTTGATCGTAGATAATAATGTTTCCACCACATCCATGCGGGCATTGTATTTGTTATTTACTATCCATTGCCCGGGCGCTGTACGTTCAAGCGTAATAGTTCGCCCTTGTTTATCGGCTAAAAATATTTTATTGACCGATGCAGTATCATCAACGGCAAAATCCTTTAAATTTTGTTTGATCGTCCCACTACGTTTATTAGTAATAAACCAGAAGGAAATAGAACCTAAAATGATCACCAATATAATTGCTATCCTGTTTTTTTTCATTTTACTATGAATTACGAATCTATATTAAATATTCCAATAACTAATAACCATTTACCCAATAACCTAATGCCCATACTTCCGTTTTCGTCTTAAGGTATGGATAACTCCAAATAGAATAATAACAAACAATGGAACAATGGTATTAATAAGTTGCCATTTTAATTTTTCATTATTTATCTTTTTCTTATCAAGCAAACGTAAGGTAAGTTCACGTGCACGAACGCTTATTAAACCGGAATCATCACACAAATAATTAATGCAATTAAGAATAAAATTTTTATTGCCATAAGTTTGTTGTGTGTATTGATCATATCCTAAAGGAAAAGGTTTTTGTGTTGAATATTGAACATCATTCCGGATAATATCCCCATCAGAAATAATGATCATTTTTGTTTTTACTCCATGATCTTTAAATCCTATTGCACTATCTGTAGCAATTTTTGGAGCAATACGATTCTTAAATACAGATTCAAATTCACCTTCCAATAGCACTGCTACCAGTTGATATGAATCAGTGAACATTTCCTCGTTAGGTTTTTGTCGCACCATTCCCAAACTCACGCGTACCGGGGCATTGAATGTTTTTGTGTGTTTAGAAGAGGTAAGAAGTATGGTTTTTGAAATTCCTTTTGCAGCAATCGTATCCATACTTGCCCCGTATTCAATTTTTATAAGATCCAAATTTTTAACGATCGGGTGATTGCCTGTTGGCATTATCAATGGAGAAAATAACCAGGGCATTAATTCAAAACGAGGCTGTTGTCCCCTGAGCGCTTTATTAACAGGTATCGCGGATGATTGCAGGTCAAGTACCATATTCGGATTAATACGTACCCCATATTTAAAAAGAAGATCATCTAAATTTAGATCAGAAGGAACCGCCAAAGTAATCCCTAATTTACGAAGACTGTCAATACTGGTGTTAAGAGGGTCTATAACAAAAAGTGCCTTTCCGCCTTTCATCACAAATTGGTCAATGATAAATTTATCTTTTTCCGAAAATGATGAATCAGGTTTGGCGATTACAATTGCTTTCAAACCATCTAAGGCATTAAGCCGCTCATTTATTTTTACACGCTTCAGCAAATAGAATTCGCTCAAAGCATCTTTGATATCTTTAACGGCAAGTGTATCCAATTCGCCATGCCCTTCAATAAACCCGATCTGTGGCCTGAGTGGAGTACTTAAATTACGAATGGTACTTGCAAATTCATATTCCAATGCCTGAATAGAATTATTTAGTTGTGTCTCGGATGATTGACCGAATTGCGTTTTTAGTAATTGCCATGGCATTTCCTTCCCTTTATATGATACAATTGCTCCCGGCCATATAATTTGTTGCGATGTGCCATTATCATCTTTTACTTCCAGGTTGGTTGGTTGTAAGCCCCGGTCATGTAATTGTTTATAGACTTCATTTTGTTGCTTTTTGTCAGTATTTTCCGATGGGTTTATAAAATCATATTCAATATTATCATCCGAATATGCTCTGAACTCATCCAGCATTTCTTTTGTTTCATTTCGTAAGCGTTTGAAACCTGCAGGAAAATCACCTTCCAGGTAAACTTTTACATATACTACATCATTTAATTGCCCTAATAATTTTTTAGTGGCATCCGAAAGCGTGTAACGTTTTTCAGAAGTAAGATCGAAACGATGAAATACAAACGAGCCTACAAAGTTCAGCAATATCACAATGATGATCGCCAATGCTAGTGCAGTTAAATCTCGTTGTTTATTATTTCTGATATTCATTTTTTATCTTCAAATCAGCACATCATCAAATTATCAAATTGTTTACCATTTCCTGCTTTCCAATACAGTTCGGGTACCCAGAATAAATAATGCTATTAAGCTCAAAAAATAAATAATATCACGGGTATCAATTACTCCACGGCTCATTGATATGTAATGTTGGTTAATTCCTAATGCCAGGATGATGTTGTCGATCTTCCCGAACAGTTCAAAGGAAGCGATAAAATCAAAACCGGTATATATAAAGAAACAAAGTGTGAGTGCCAGTATAAAAGATATTACCTGATTATCGGTGATGGCAGAAGCAAAAATTCCAATAGAAACAAAAGCGGCTCCCAAAAAAAGTAAACCAATATAAGAACCCCACATGCCGCCGGTATCGATGTTTCCAACAGGACTTCCTAATTTATGAACAGAATAATAATAGACCAGTGTAGGTAATAAGGAAAATAAGACAAGTAAAAAACCGGCAAAATATTTGGCTAAAATTATCTGGAGATCAGTTAATGGCCGGGTAAGTAATAACTCAATCGTACCTGCTTTTTTTTCATCCGCAAAGGAACGCATGGTAATAGCAGGGATTAAGAAGAGGAACACCCAAGGTGCAATGATAAAAAGCGGATCAATATTGGCATAACCGTTTTCCAGGATATTGGAATCGGTTTGTAATACCCACATAAATAAGCCTATTACCAGTAAAAAGACAATAACGGTAATATAGCCGATGAGCGAACTTAGAAAACTGTGTATTTCCTTTTTTAATAGTGTGAACATAAATCGGATGCTAAAATACTATTTAAAAAGCAATGGTGGGGATGTTTTTTGTTTTACGAAAATACGAAATTATTACTCTAAGATGTTGATTTTATTATAAATTTGTCATCCTTAAAATAATTTATTAATTATCCCATAGGGGTCCCTTCGGGGTTAAATGCGTTAAGTAATAATGAGAATTTTAAAATTTGGCGGAACATCAGTAGGCTCAGCGGAACGGATGCATGCCCTTGTTTCTTTAATCAATGACAATACGCCTAAAATTGTGGTGTTATCAGCCATGAGCGGCACAACCAATAGTTTGGTGGAGATCGGTGCGGCTTTGTATGCGAAAGAAAATGATAAAGCAAAACAGTTGATCGATGCACTCAATACAAAATACAATGATGTTATTAAACAACTTTATAAAACCGATAAGGCTTTAAACAAGGGTAAAGAGCTTATTGATTCACATTTCACTTACCTGCGTTCATTCACTATGGCTGAGTTTACAGTGAATGAAGAGCGTGCTATACTTGCTCAAGGTGAATTACTTTCAACAGCAATGTTCCATTATTATCTGGAAGAGATCGGAGTTGATTCAGTATTGTTGCCTGCATTAAATTTTATGCGCATCGATGCAAATGAAGAACCGGATATGAAGTATATTGAAGTTCATATTCAGCAGGAACTTGCAAAATTTTCCAAAGCAAAATTATTGATCACACAAGGATACATTTGCCGAAATTCATTTGGCGAAATTGATAATTTAAAACGAGGAGGCAGTGATTATACTGCAACAATTGTTGGAGCTGCTATAAAATCGGATGAGATCCAGATCTGGACCGATATTGACGGCATGCACAATAATGATCCGCGAGTAGTTGATAAAACACATCCCATTGCTGAATTGTCTTTTGACGAAGCAGCAGAGTTGGCTTACTTTGGTGCAAAAATTTTACATCCAACTTGTATACTTCCTGCGAAAAACAGGAATGTGCCTGTACGTTTATTAAATACTATGCAGCCCGAAGCAAAAGGAACAGTGATCACTTCCAAAGCTACCGGAGATAGTATTAAAGCGGTTGCAGCAAAAGATGGGATCACGGCTATTAATATAAAATCCGGCCGCATGTTGCTGGCATATGGTTTTTTACGTTCGGTATTCGAAATATTTGAACGTTATAAAACATCAATAGATATGATCACTACTTCAGAGGTGGCAGTTTCATTGACGATCGACAATACAAAAAACATTGATGCCATTGTAAAAGAGCTGCAGGAGTTTTGTACGGTGAAAGTGGATACTGACCTGACAATTGTATGCGTGGTAGGAAATTTTGCTGCTGAAAAAGAAGGTTATGCATTCAGGATCTTAGAAGCGTTAAAAAATATTCCTATTCGAATGATCTCTTATGGCGGAAGTGAAAATAATGTGTCGGTGTTGGTTGACACTAAACAAAAAAAGAATGCCTTGGTAGCGCTTAATAAAGGGCTGTTTTAGGCCTCTCCATCCCTCTCCATGCGCCTACGCTGAAGATTCAGCGCAAGCGTAAGGAGAGGGGCGTGCATAAAATAGAATTAAATTTTAATATTGAATCGAATTAAGTAAAATAATTAATACACAGTTTCCTCCCCTTGGGGGAGGCCAGGAGGGGTCAATGTTCTCAGAAACTATTATCAATAAATTCAAAACTATACAAACTCCTTTTTATTATTATGATATGGAGGTGTTGAAACAAACACTTCAGAAAATAAAAGAGGAAAGCGAGAAATATGGTTTTATTGTTCATTACGCTACAAAAGCAAATGCGAACAATAAAATTTTAAAAACCATTAAATCATATGGTATAGGCGCGGATTGTGTTAGCGGCAATGAAATTAAAAAAGCAATTGAATGTGGTTTCGCTCCTGAACACGTTGTATTTGCTGGTGTTGGTAAAAGCGATGCGGAGATCAATATCGCGTTGGACAATAATATTTTTTGTTTTAATTGTGAAAGTTTACAGGAATTAGAAATACTTAACGAGCTTGCTGTTGCCAAAAATAAAACGGCATCTATCGCATTGCGTATCAACCCAAATGTAAACGCAAATACACATAAATATATTACTACCGGTTTAGAAGAAAATAAATTTGGGATCAATTTATGGGAATTGGAGCAGGTAATAGAATTATTGAAAAAATTAACAAATATAAAACTGATCGGGATCCATTTCCATATTGGTTCGCAGATCACGGACATTACTTCATTCAAATCTCTTTGTATGAAAGTGAATGAGATCCAATCCTGGTTTGTAAGCCATAAAATTACACTGGAGAACATTAATGTTGGTGGTGGCTGGGGAGTAGATTATCATGAACCGGATAAAAATCGTTACATCGACTACGCTGCTTATTTTAAATTGTACAATGATTTTTTAGAATTACGTCCAAATCAAAAAGTACATTTTGAATTAGGAAGAGCTGTTGTTGCACAATGTGGAACACTTATTTCAAAAGTGCTGTATATAAAAAAAGGGGTCAATACAAACTTCGCAATATTGGATGCAGGTATGACAGAGTTAATGCGTCCTGCTTTATATCAAGCATATCACAAGATCGAAAACCTTTCTCAAAATTCGTCCCTCGTCCCTCGTCCCTCGTCCCTTATAAAATATGATGTTGTAGGCCCAATTTGTGAAAGTTCTGATTGTTTTCGTAAGGCAGTTGATTTGCCTGAAACATTTCGTGGTGATTTAATGGCAATACGCACAGCAGGTGCCTATGGCGAAGTAATGGCATCTGCATATAATTTACGCGATAGGGTAAAAGCTGTTTATTCGGATGAAATATAATGTATTGTTGCTATATGCATGGGAATTTATTAACTTTGAAAATATTAAAAACACTACACACTATGGCACACGCCAAAAATATCGATCATCAAATACTCAATTATCTGAGTCAATTATCTGAGAGCAAAAAGAAAGCTGTACTTACAGTGGTAAAAACCTTTGCCGAAGAAACGCTGACATTGTGGGACATTATGCCTGACGAAGTAAGAAAAGGCGTTGAACATAGCATAGAGCAATCTAAAAAAGGATTAGGCCGCTCTCATGACGAAGTAATGAAAAAGTATAAAAAATGGTTAAAGAAATAATCTGGACGCCAGAAGCTGAGAGAACCTACGATACTGTTATAGCTTATTTACTTGAAGATTGGACAAATGCAGAAGCAAGAAAGTTTATTGAAAAAGTAAACAGTATAGTAAACCATATTAGTCGCCATCCTCTTGCATATCGTTCAGCTGGAAAAGAAGATGTACGAGAGGCTGTCATAACCAAACATAATATACTCTTGTATCGCATATCCGGCTCCATTATATATCTCTTATATTTCTGGGATACACGAAAAAATCCCTCAAGAAAACCTCCGGTCAAATAAAATTTACATCAATCAACATGAGCAATAGCGCAACTCCGTCAAACCAGATCACAAAAATGAAAATAAACCATACGGTAACCGAACGTTTTTTAAAGTATGTGAAAATTGATACACAAAGCGATCCTAATTCTCCTACATGTCCTTCCACAGAAAAACAAAAAAATCTGGGACATATATTGGTGCAGGAGCTTTTGGAAATAGGTGTCACTGATGCTCACATGGATGATAACGGGTATGTATATGGTACAGTAGAAAGTAATACTACAAAAAAAGTTCCGGTAATTTGTTTTTGTTCTCACATGGATACCTCTCCAGATTGTTCCGGAAAAGATGTAAATCCTCAGATCGTTAAAAGTTATGATGGAAAAGATATTGCGCTTATCAATGATAAAACACAGGTAATAAAAGTGAGTGAGCATCCCTCTTTATTAAAACAGACCGGGAATGATATCATTACAACAGATGGAACTACATTACTTGGTGCAGATAATAAAGCCGGATTAGCTGAGATCATGGATGCTGTCAATCATTTAATAAAACACCCGGAAATAAAACACGGAACAATAAAGATATTATTTACCCCGGATGAAGAGATCGGACGTGGTGTAGATAAAGCAGACATGAAAAAACTGGCTGCTGATTATGGATACACTATTGATGGAGAAGAGCTAGGGCATATTGAGAATGAAACATTCTCCGCAGATGGTGTAACCATTACAATAAATGGTGTAAGTACACATCCCGGTTTTGCAAAAAATAAAATGGAAAGTGCGATTAAAATTGCAAGCGAAATAGTTGCTGCGTTACCAAAAGATAAATTAGGTACTGAAACTACAGAAGGTAAACAAGGATTTGTTCATCCTGTTAGTATTTCAGGAGGCATTGAAAAAACAGTTCTTCAATTCATCATTCGTGATTTTGAAGATGAAAATTTAGTGAAGCATGAAGCATTTTTAAAAAAATTAACGGATTCCATCGTAAAAAAATATCCTCATTCCAGTTATGAATTCAAAGTAAAAGAGCAATACCGCAATATGAAACAGGTATTGGCAAAAACTCCCGCTATTGTTGATAATGCACTGGAAGCGATCCGCAGGGCAGGAGTGGAGCCGGTATTGTCTAGTATCCGGGGAGGAACGGACGGTTCCCGTTTATCCTATATGGGATTGCCTTGTCCGAATATTTTTGCCGGTGAACATGCATTCCATTCAAAACATGAATGGGTATCTGTTCAGGATATGCAAAAAGCGGTTGCTACAATCGTAAATCTGGCAATGGTTTGGGAGGAAAGAAGTTAATTTCATCTATGGATTTATGTCTTAGAATATCTTACTAAGCTTAAATTCTATTGGTTAGCTCCAACTCAATTAAATTACTATCCCCAAAAATTGGAAAAGATTAAGAACATATTAATAGTATTGTACATTGTATTTGGCACTGCTATTATTAGTTGCGGAACGCAACAAGACGAAGATACTGAGAAGTTGTCGCTCGATGATACAAATAGAACCACACAAACAAGTGATACAACAAAAATATTCAATGACACGGTGATGGACAATTGTGAGCTTGTGAAAAGTGCGATAGCTGATACAGTTAAGTCTGGCAAAAAAAAAGATACAACAAAGGAAGAGAAGAAGCCCTGGGTGCAGGAGCATTTTGTAGGAGAGGATCCGTATTAAATAAAAACGTCCTTCCAATTCTGGAAGGACGTTTTTATTATTAGTTGAAACAATTATTTGTTAACTGTTTTCGCTAACTCAGCACCGGCTTTGAATTTAGCTACTTTTTTAGCAGCGATTTTAATTGCTTTGCCAGTTTGAGGGTTGCGTCCGTTTCTTGCAGCTCTTTTAGCTACAGAGAAAGAACCGAAACCTACTAATGCAACTCTGTCACCTTTTTTAAGTGCTTTTGTTGTAGCATTTACGAATGCATCTAATGCTCTTTGAGCATCTGCTTTTGTTAATTTCGCTTCTGCAGCGATTGAGTCAACTAATTCAGCTTTGTTTGCCATTTTTGTTTTTTGTTTTTTTAATTGGGTTTAACATTAATTTATCGAAACGAAAATAAGACAGAATCCATACACAAAGCAAGTTTTCACCCAAAAAAAATGTAAAATTGTTGAAAAATCAGCTTTTTGTTAATAAATAGCTCTGTACCCGCCATTTGGTATAGCTTTCAGGAATACTCATAACCGGATTTAATTTTTGAAATAACACCCTGTTTTCTTAAGTTCAATAAAATCAGAACATTGGGGCATTTATTAATAAGACTGGGCTTTCACTTTTGAAAGCCTTAGTCGAATTAATCCCGCCGAATGGCGGGATCGGTTTAATACTTCAGCTTGTCGCCTACCACATAGCTTCAGCGACGGAGCGCTACGGGATAAGGATCCAGCTCCGATAGCTATCGAAATGCTCTGGGGTTAATACCATTTATTTATCTTTGAGGAATGAATACAGTATATCTTTTATTAGGATCTAATTTAGGCGATAAGTTGCATGTCTTGCAGCAGGCGGCCCAATTGATCGAAAAACAAATAGGATCCATTAATAAAGTCTCGGGTATTTATATAACAGCAGCGTGGGGCAATACCAGTCAACCCGATTTCATTAACCAGGCTATTCGTGTTCATACTTCATTATCGGCAGATGAAGTATTACAGCAAATATTGGAAATAGAAAAAACATTGGGCCGTGTGCGCGATCACCAGAAATGGAAGGAACGCATTATAGATATAGACATTTTATTTTATAATAATTGTATAATTGATACTTCTCATCTAACAGTTCCACATCCTTATTTACAGGATCGGAAATTTGTATTAATTCCATTGCTGGAGATAGCTCCTGATCTTATACATCCTATATATAATAAAAGTGTAAGAATATTATTAAATGAATGTACGGATACATTGGAAGTTAAATCCATAAAGAAAAGTATTAAACCATTCTGAACTATTATTATGTATTTATATGGTTTTTAGGCCTCTTCTGAAGCAATAAAACTGTAAATGCTTTGAATTACGTATGTTTTGTCAAGAAAACCCGCAAAATCCTGTTTTTTGCTTTATTTATAAATACCTAAAAAACTTTCATTATTTGAAAATTTAGTTATTTTTGCACCATATTATGATACAAAACAAAACTCATAAGAACTAAAAAAACAAAAAATGAAGAAACTATCCTTACAAACATTCTGTTTAGCATTGGTTGTAGTAATCAGCTTTACTGCCTGTTCCGGACTTGGTAAATTGGTAAAAAAAGCCAATACCATTACCTATAAAGTTACACCTGATCCCATGGAAATGCACGGTGATAGTATTACTGTAAGCATTACAGGTACATACCCTGCAAAAGTGTTCCCTAAAAAGGCAACCGTAACAACCATCCCTGTTATTAAATATAATGGTGGTGAAAAAGCGTTGAAACCCGTTGTAGTGATAGGTGAAAAAGTGGAAGGGAACGGTACTAAAATAGCGTATGCTAAAGGTGGTAATTTCTCTTATACTTCTGATAAAGTTGCTTATACCCCTGAAATGAAGGTGGCTACATTAGAGCTAAGAGCTGCAGGACAAGTAAAGAAAAAAGTAAAAGACCTTCCCGCTAAAAAAGTAGCTGACGGGACAGTGATCACTCCTTTATTAGTTAAAAGTGATGAAAAAGCGATCATGGGAAAAGATAATTTCCAAAAAATCATTCCCCGTTCACAAACAGGTAACATTTTCTTTATTATCAATCAGTCACAAGTACGTGGTTCAGAATTGAACAGTGCTGAAATGAAAGCGTTTAAAGAGTTTGTAACAATGGGTATCGCAAAAGGCTTCGCATTTAAAAATATGAATATTTCTGCGTATGCTTCACCGGACGGAGAATTAACATTGAATGCCAACCTTGCTGAGAATCGTGCTAAAGAATCCAGAAAATCAATGATGGCAATGTTCAAAGATAAAAAAATGAAAGTGGATACTGCTACCAAAGAAGCATTCTATAATATAGTAACAACTGCTGAAGATTGGGATGGTTTCAAAAAAGCGATGGAAGCTTCATCAATAGCTGACAAAGATTTGATCTTACGTGTTTTAACCATGTATCCTGATGGAGAAACCCGCGAAAAAGAAATCAAGAATTTAGCGAAAACATATACTGAAGTGGCTGATAAAATTTTACCTCAGTTACGTAGATCAGTAATGACATTGAATGCGGATGAAAACAGCCGTACAGATGAGCAGATCTCTAAATTAGCTGCTTCAACTCCTGATAGCTTATCAGTTGAAGAAATTCTTTATGCCGCTACTTTAACTACTGACATCAACACCAAATTAACAATTTACAAAGCTGCTCAAAAACAATATGGCAACGATTGGAGAACATCTAATAACGTTGGATATATTTTGTTGATGCAAAATAAATTGAATGATGCAGAAACAGAATTGAAAAAAGCAGACGGACTTTCAGCTAATAATCCAATCATCAAAAATAACTTAGGTATAGTTGCCCGCTGGAAAGGTGATCGCAAAGCTGCAATGGATTTGTACAAAGCCGCTGCAGGAGCTCCGGAAGCATCTTATAATATGGGTATAGTTGAAATTCAGAATGGTAATTATGCTGCTGCTGTTACTAATTTCGGTAATGATAACTCATTCAATTCGGCATTGGCTAAACTATTAAGCGGTAATGCTGATGGTGCAATGGCTACAATTGATAACTCAACTGAAAAAGATGCAGCACTTTCATTTTATTTAAAAGCAATTGCAGGTGCACGTCAGAATAAAGCAGATGTATTGACCAATAACTTAAAAGCTGCTATTCAAAAAGATGCATCTTTTAAACAAATGGCAAAAGATGATGCGGAGTTTATTAAATTCCGTGAAAATGCTGACTTTAAAGCAACTGTGAACTAGTTTAAATTTTTTCAAAATATTACATCCCGTTCGGTAATTACTGAACGGGATGTTTTTTTGTAGATCAGTTACTGATCACAATCAAGTTATGGCTATACAAAAGTTTAATGTGCGCGTGTATGGAATTTTAATTAATGCCAGGAAGCAGGTATTGGTTACTGATGAATTGATCAAAGGGCATGAAATAACAAAATTCCCCGGTGGCGGACTGGAGTTTGGTGAAGGAATGATAGAGGGCATCATACGGGAGTTTAAAGAAGAAACAAACAATGAAGTGGAAGTGCTGGAACATTTTTATACTACTGATTATTTCCAGGTATCAGTATACGATCCCAGCCACCAGATCATAAGTGTATATTATATTGTAAAACCTGTGGGGGAATTTAAGATCAAAACAACCCAAAAAATGTATGATTTCGATAAGCGGGATACTTATTCCCAAACATTCAGGTGGATCGATCTTAATTCAATTTCGGAAAAGGATTTTACCCTGCCCATTGACAAAATAGTGGGAAAGATGTTGAAGGAAAAAAATGACAGACAGATTTTCAAATAGATTTTTAAATTACCTTTGAGGGTCTTATGGAGCGGAATTCCACCAGATTGAATGGCTTATTTTATTTACAGCTTATTACTGTTAGTTGCTCGTACATTTCCTAAATGGTCGGTAAGTTGAGGGTGATTTGTTGAATGAATAAACCCTGTATATCCAGTATAATTAGTGTTTACAGCTACTTTTAACATGTTGGTAAGTAACTACACCTATTGTTATTATACAAGTTTTATTATAACTTTGTATCAACAAATAATTAATATTCTCAAAATCATGAGCACTGCTGAACTAAAATCAACCTTACATAAATTCATTGATTCTATCAATGATAATCAGACATTGCAAACCATTTATACACTTTTATCTAAAAGAGGCGCTATTGAGGCTGATTTCTGGGATGAACTCTCAGATGAACAAAAAGCTGAAGTTGAAGAGTCTATTGCTGAGCTTAACAGAGGTGAGGGTATTCCACATGAAAAGGTAATGAAAGAATTTAAAGCAAAATATAAAATATAGTTTGTGGCAGCTTTCAAAATTATCTGGTCACCAAAGGCACAGAAAACTTATAACCGTATAGCTGATTTCATATTGAAGAAATGGACAAAGAAAGAAGTTAAAAAGTTCAATGATATAACAGTTTCTACCATTCTTAAGATTTCCAAAAATCCTGAGTTATTTGTTACTTCAAAGCAGAAGAGGAATATCCGCAAGGGATTTATCACCAAACATACCAGTTTACTATACAAAATCAAACCAACTGAAATTGAGCTGTTGTATTTTTGGGATAACCGTCAGAATCCTAAAAAGTTAAAGCTGTAATAGCGGTTATCACCCCCCCTATCCTTCGACTACGCTCAGGACAGGCTCTCCCCAAGGGGAGGCTTTTGAGTATTGTGTTTTATAATAATTGTATCTCCCTCCCTTTGGGAGGGCAGGGGTGGGCTTTTACTTAATTATCACCAGCTTATCACTCTTCACGATTTTTTTAACGGGATTAAATAAAAAGTCAATTAAAAATTAAACTGATCAATGAAAACACTACTACTTTTTATTATTTAACTATTTAAAAAATTAAAAAGCCATGAAACAAGTAGTGTTAAAACTGAACAAACGTTCGGTGCCGGACAAGATCGAGTTCGCGGGGATCATTGTTCTGCAAATGACCAACAACCCACATTTTTCAAGTCCTAACCCAAGTCGAGGATATGTATGCCAAAGAAAAAGTACTTGACCGTCTATTAACTGCTGAGGGCAATTATGTGGAAAATATTGCCAACCTTACTCCTGAAACTGCTGAAGTGGTGATATTAAGTGCAGGTATGGAGGTTAAAAGCAAGGGAAGTATCAATATTCCCATATTGTCTGCCTCTAAAGGTTCTGAACCTTTTAGTGTAAAACTTCGCAGAAAATCAGAAGGTCCGGGTGTGGCCTATAAATGGCAATATTCACCCGATCCCTTTGAAGAGGATACATGGATAGATGCTGGGGATAGCACCATAGCTAGCTTTAAGCCCTCCGCTTGAACAAGCTAAACGGTTTTGGTTTCGTGTAGCGGTAATAAGGGGTACTTTACAAGAAGATTTTTGCGACCCGGTTACGTTTGTGATTTCCTGATAAAAAAAATTCCCCGCTATTTGCGGGGAATTTTTTTTATAGAAATTATATTTTTAATTCAACCGTTGCGGAGCGATCAGCTCAAATTCGGGAATCGTAACATAAAACCTGGCCTTATCAATTTTTCGTTCCATTAAGTAAGTGCCGTGCATTTTACCTATATCAGTTGTAAGGCCGCAGGCTGATTCATATTCAAATACCTCTCCTGATTCTAAAACAGGCTGTTCACCAACTACACCTTCACCATCTACTATATTGTGCTCACTGTTGGAGTCAAAAATATCCCAATGGCGTGAGATTAACTGAACGGTGTAATCGCTCTTATTTTCAATAGTGATCCGGTAGGTAAAAAGGTAATGGCGGTGTTCTGAAACCGAGTGTTCATTTTGAAACCTGGTTTCAACACTTATTTGAATGCCGTGTGTAACTTGCGTAGCGTGTGTTCCCATAACATTGCGTTTGAAATGTGTGGACTAACTGTATACCGCAGGCAATTTAGTGTTGTAAAGTTTATAATAAACTTGCGGCATGACAGTAAGATACGCCTCGGTTTCCTTCGGAAATTCGGCTACTTACCGTACACAAAACAAACATTTATTTATCAATCAAACAACTATTGCGCCAAAAGGTTTTCAACTGTATTATTTTGATAAATATATTTTAAACATACGTTTTAAAGTACAATTTGGATTGTGTCGCTAATAGCTCCTCATGGAATTCAAGCGTTTTACACCTATTAACTGGTCATAAAAAGTTCCTTGTTGGCGGTGATAAACATAAATGGTATAATCATTCTCAGTTTCATAGTGCATACCTTCTATTAATGTATTATCTGCTGCTGTTTCGCCATCTTTTAAAAATGCATATTCATAATTATAGTAACCCTGTTTTAAATAAAGAGTACATTCATAACCAAACCGTTTTTGATTATAACGCATCAGGTTTTCACGGTTATATTTCCAGGCGTTAAATGCACCAAAAACATATAAATTCCCATCTGTTAGCGGAGCATCGTAAGGCAGAAAAAATGTTACATAACAATAATCTGCTTCCACTTCACTATTGGTACCCTCCTGAACTTTCACCAGGAATTTGCCATTGATATCACTATAAGTATAATAGCGTTTGAAAGTTCGTTTTTCATCCGAATGTAAGATAACATGATTACCCGCGGAGTCCTTATTTATAGTGTAAATTCGTTCGGAATGATATCGAATGCTTTTCATATCAAAATGCCGGAACTCATTTCCCGCTGTAAATACATTTTCCTGGTCATAATCATATACTAATTCCATATCCTTCACAAATACAGGTTTGAAATTTGTTTTCGCATTGTCCCACCGGTTATTTTGAGTGATCACTATTTTTAAATCGCCAAAGGGATTAGTAATAGGGTAACCTGAATGATTGATAATAAAGTCAAGCTCATGTTTATAATTCCTGTCTTCTATAATGCTTGCTTGTAAGACACGGGATTCTATCATGATTCTATTTTGACAAACCATAAACCGCCTTGTAATAGCAATATTTAAAGGGTCGCCATCCAGGTAAACTTTTAAAATATAATTTCCTGATTTGGTGATGCGGGTAGAATTATTCGGGAATACGGCATTGTAATGTGTAAATTTTTGCAACGTGTTGAACGAGTACCTGTAATCTGTAATCAGATTATCAGCAAAACCATCAATGTATTCTGCAGGTTGCAGATCCGATGGTTCCCAATTTCCATTGCAATGAATAAGTGTGTAAGAATAATTTTTCAGATCCGCATCAAGGTCATCAAAGCTTAATTTCAGTCTCTCCTGCAACTCAAGGTTTAAAACAGGCTGTGATAATTCAAAACTTTCATCATATAATTGAACAGTTCTAATGTATTTTTTATAGGTGTAATCTTCATAACGAATACTGTTATCACCATAATAGTCTTCCGTTATAATATCACTGGAAGAAGGTGTGATTAATGTTCCTGATTTTTTCTTTTTTTGAGCAAAACAGTTTGTGTCAGATGCAAAAAATGCAAGTACTAACAGGAATAGGAGAGTGCATTTTTTCGTTAACATGAGATTTTTTTCATAAGACCTCACCCCTGCCCCTCTCCAAAGGAGAGGGGGGAAGCAAGGTAAAAAATTATATTTAGTACTCACGTATTGCCCCCTCTCCTTTGGAGAGGGGATAAAGTGGTGAGGTCTAATAATCCAGGTATTGCTGGTACAGTGTTTGCAAATACGCTTTGGCCTGTGTTAAAATCGTATCATTTAATGTTGTTTGTGTTTTCGGTTCTATTTTCCCTCCTGAATATTGTGGAGTTAATGAATGTATTATATTTTGCTCCGGAGCGATCCATCCTACTACATTTTCATTGGAATAATATGCAAATTGTTTCGCGTGTTCATTAAACACATCCTTACTCCAAACAAAATTAGAATGTGTTAGTTTTAATTGTGAAAGAACAATTACAGGGATATCATTTTGGTTGCATATTTTATCCATTCGCTTTCCCCTTAAGCTATCAAGAAGCGCGCCACCTGTTATCATCGCAGTAATTTTTCTTCCTTCCGGGTAATTCATATTCCGTTCTTTTGGTAAACGGTGCCCATGATCGGCAACTAAAATAAACAGGGTATTATTATACCAGGATTGTTTTTTTGCTTCATTAAAATAATTAAGTAAGCAATAATCCGTATAGTAGGCAGCCTTTTTGAACCGCTCCTGTTCCTCACCACCGCTGAATGGGGTTTGCATGGGTACTTCAAAAGGTTCATGTGTACTCAAGGTTAATACTACTGAAAAGAAAGGTTGTTTTTCATTTTTTAATTCTTCCAGTTGTTTATGGAGTACAAACTCATCATGCGCCCCCCATCTGCTATTTAACTGCTTATTTTTAAAATTGTTTTTATCAATTATTTTAGCAAAACGGGTATTCAATAAGTAGGATTTCATGTTGGCAAATTCAATATCTCCTCCATAATAAAATGAGGATTGATAGCCTTGTTTGACAAGCTCTGTGGTCAATGAAGGAAGCTGCTCGGCTTTGCTGGGGGTGGTTATTACCGAATTGTTAGGTTGTGCTGGAAAACCGCTGAGTATGGATACCAGCCCTTGCTCCGTCCGAAAGCCGCTGCTGTACATTTCTGTGAATAATAAACCCTCTTTACATAATTCTTCAAAATTCGGAGTCACATTTTCCTCGCCACCTAAAGATTTTACAAGATCGGATGTCCAGCTTTCGAGTATAATGAATACAATATTCGGTTTTTTTATTTTTAAAATGGTTGAAGTTTTACCAGATGGTATAGTAAATAATTCATTTGTAATTTCCTTTGCCTTTTTTTCTTCCATGAACACATACGGGTTCTTAGTATCATTGGCCTCCAGAACACTGTGTGCTAAATACCATACATTATTGGTAGCGATCTGGTTGTTAATATGCAGGTTGGAATAATAAGCGCTGCTTTCATTAATGGGAGCCATTTGAAAACCTCCCCTGTAACCCAATAAAAGAAGGCCGGGAATAAGAATGATTTGTGCGATCTTTATTTTTTTGTTTTCAAAGGGATATGAAAAGTTAGTATTGTATTTGCGGTAAGTTTTAACTCCTATATAAGCAAAAATACTACAGGCGGTAAGTAAAAGTAGTACTGACCAAAGTGAAATGAATGTCAGTACTTCTTGTGGATATAATAAATAATTTAAAGCACGCGCATTTAAAAGAGTTCCCCATTCACCAAACATTTTGATATTCGCGACACTTAAAACCGAAACCAGTATAATGAGTATAATGTTATATACCAGGTTGATCCGATGTATTAATCTTCTTTTATAAAACTGTTGAAACACCCATAAAATATAAGGAATAACTGCAGCGGTACAAGCCGCAGAAAGATCTAAACGAAGGGCATAAAAAAAACTTAAGCCTGTTTCTGAATGTTGGCCATCGGGAATTTTTGTGTGATGGTAAATAATGAACAATACTCTGAAAAATGCGAAATAGGCCATCCAAAAAATAATGAGCCGGAGTAAATAATGTATTTTAAAGTGATTTAATTTTATCATTATGGTAAATATAATTGCCCTGTTCCGTTTTGTGTTTTTTCTATATTGGCAGGCCGTGTGTTGCAATATATATTTCCTATCTGGTCTATACGGTATATTAAGAGATCTGTTGCTGAAATATAACACATACCTATAGTGCCGGTTTGTATCCAGGTATATTTTGTTTGTAAGTTACTGCAATATAAATATCCGGTACCCACAATGCTACAGGAATGTTCATTTGTTATTCCATGTAGGGTTACATCTGCAGAGCCGTGTATATGTGAATGAATGGAAGTATTGTTAATTGTCAATTCTATATTTCCTGAGTTTTTTGTTTGAATATCAAATTTGTCGGTGGTAAGGGTGTTTAAACTTTTTATATTTCCTGTACCATTGGATGTAATGTATTCTATTACAGGCATTTTAATATATACATTGAAGGGCTTATCATAGCTGCGGACCCAGTTGCATTTATTATCATTTCGGATGAACAATGTGCCATCAACCACTTCAGTTTTAATAAGAGAAAGTAAATTATCTCCCGTTTCTATTTTTACTTCAAAGGAAGGATCTTCCGTTATGAAAACATTCATATTGTCTTCCACGAAGATTTTAGTAAATCCGCTTATTTCGCGCGTTTTAGTTACAATAGAGCCCGTACTTTTAAAACAGTCACACATGTTTTCCTTTTTACAGGTGGAAAAACACATCAGTGATAGAAGTGCAAAAAAGATGTGAATATATTTTCTGTTTGTCATTTTTTATATCATAAACTCACTCACTTAAGTCCCTTCTTTCAGGATTTAGATGGGCTAAAATTCATAACCAAAACCCCACTCAAAATAATCGGCTTTTGCCCAGTGTGTAAGTAAGGAAACATTTGCAATTACATGTTTTGTGATCATATATCGTAAACCTATACGATGAAAAAATGAGCCATTATACGCTTGTCTTTTATAAAGATAAACTCCGAAATCAATTGGTAATGAAAGCCTGTGTATGTGAAATGAATAACCGGCCTTAACGCCTGCCTGAATAATATCGGCAGTCGTAGTCGTATATACCGAATCATTGGTCCATACTTTTTTAGTGGCATTGTTATAAAAAATCTCAATACCGGCACCTAACCTATTTTTATGATTCAATGTTCGGTAGAGGTGTGCCTGTAGACTGTATGCACTGTATTTATTACCTTCCGGGGGTTCCAGTTCTTTGATCCCAATCACCCCAAGTATCATCGGATGCCATTTTTTTATAACAGGCGGAATAGAATCTTTTTTCAAAAGCAGAGCTTTATTACCAAATACATAACCTAATCCTATGTTAACAGTTGCCATGTTTAGTCCTAAATTAGGAGTTTTTATAGCACCATTGGAAGCATGAGTCAATCCTACCCCTGTATCTAAACGCCAGGATGGTGACAGCATGGTAGCTGTGTTTAGCCTTAAATTTACAAAGCCATTCAGTTTTGAGCCAATAGCATTATTCTTATGATTATCGATCCGGTCAAAACATTTTGTCAAATAAGCTAAACCAACCCCTATTCGTAAGTTTAAACTCGTCTTACGCTTTAATTTATTCAATCGAATGTTCGTGTAAGGATACAATGCTTCTAAGTTACCCAATTGCTCCGGGTTTGCCAAATATAAATGCAAAGCACAAAGGCCTATTTCAGGGTATCTGTGTATTTGCTGCCAGGGCTTGCTGCCATCTGTTTTAAAAGTATAATTCAATTCTCCGCCATAAATGTGGCCTTTGATCAAATGTGCCATGTTATTACGATGGCTCATAATATATCCAAAATGGCCTTGTGTGGAAATTGAAAAATTTTCCTTGGGAGAGTTTTGTGCTTTTAAAAGTGCAGGCATAAAAAAAAGCATACCTGTTACTATCCACCTGGTTTTTATATTATGCATTAATAACTTCTTATCGGTTGACAAAACATACAAAAATATCAAAATTATCGGCTTTTATGCCGCTTGTTTTTAAACACTAATACCATTAGCTATTATAAATTGTACTGATCATATACTGTAATGCCGATGCAGCAGTTGTTAGGCTGATGTAATCAAATAATTACAAATGCGCTATCGGTATTAACACTACATTTGTGAAAAGCTTAAATAAATGGAAGAAAAATTAAAAGCATTTGAACGTTTGCTGATTATTTTTGATGAATTACGTGAAACATGCCCTTGGGACAAAAAACAAACAATTGAAAGTTTGCGGCATTTAACAATTG